>DAOPUP010000027.1:0-7445 GCA_035350655.1 Acidovorax sp.
TCAAGGCGCTGATCGAGCACATGCAGTTCAAGGGCATCACGCGCCCCACCACGCTGTACTGGGGCGGCCGCCGACCCGCCGACCTGTACCTGCACGACTGGATGCTGGCGCGCGCCAAAGAAATGCCGAACCTGCGCTATGTGCCCGTGGTGTCCGATGCCCTGCCCGAAGACGGCTGGACGGGCCGCACCGGCTTTGTGCACCAGGCCGTGCTGCAGGACTTTGCCGACCTCTCGGGCCACCAGGTCTATGCCTGCGGCGCACCCATCGTGGTGGATTCAGCACGTGCCGCCTACAGCGCCGAGCGTGGCCTGCCGCCCGAGGAGTTCTTTGCCGACTCCTTCACTTCCGAAGCCGACAAGCACGGCTGAAACCGTCCAGGTTCGGTTCAATGAAGGCCTCTGGCGCGCTGCCCGTGTCGCCCGCCAGCGTCCGCTTTTGTCATGGCATCGTCATTTTTTGCACAATGGAGCCATGAACCGCCGAAACATCCTCCTCGCAAGTGCCGCTGCCGCAGCGGTTTTTTCTTCATCCCTGGCCCTGGCCCAGGATGCGGGTGCGCCCATCCGGCTGATCGTTCCCTACGCACCTGGCGGCCCGCTGGACATCACGGCCCGCGCACTGGCCGAGCGGGTGCGTGATGCGCTGGGCACGGTGATCGTCGACAACAAGGGCGGTGCTGGTGGCAACATCGGTGCCGACGCCATCGCCAAGGCCGCGCCCGACGGCCTGACCATCGGCATCGCCGCCACCGCCACGCACGCCGTGAACCCCTGGCTGTACGCCCGCATGCCCTACGACGCCGCCAAGGACTTTGCCGGCATCACCCAGATGGTGCGCGTGCCCAACGTGCTGGTCATGAACGCCGACAAGGCGGCGCAGCTGAAGATCCACACCGTGGCCGACCTGATCGCCTATGCAAAGGCCAACCCGGCCAAGCTCAACTATGGCAGCGGTGGAAATGGCAGCGCGGGCCATCTGGCCGGCGAAATGTTCAAGCAGCGCGCGGGCATCTTTGCCCTGCATATCCCCTACCGCGGCGGTAACCCGGCCCAGCTGGCCCTGCTGAGCGGCGAGGTGGACTTCAATATCGACAACCTCGCCACCGCCGCGCCCAACATCCGCGCCGGCAAGCTCAAGGCCCTGGCCGTCACCAGCCTGCAGGAAAGCCCGGCCCTGCCCGGCGTACCGCCCCTGTCCAAAACCTTCAAGGGCTTTTCGATCGACACCTGGTGGGGCCTGGTGGCGCCCGCCGGCACGCCCAGACCGGTGATCGCCAAGCTGAACAAGGCCTTCGTGGCGGCGCTCAACGCCCCCGAAACCAAGACCCGCTTTGGCACGCTGCTGGCCGAGCCCGTGCCCACCACCCCCGAGCAGTTCGATGCCTTCATGGCCAGCGAACGGGCCAAATACCAGTCCCTGGTGAAAGCATCGGGCGCCAAGGTGGACTGATCAGCGGCGAATACGGTGGCCATCAGGCCAGAATCTGCCCCATGGGCTGCAGCCGCACGCGCGCGGCGGCCAGCGCATCCGAAAAGCCCGGGGCGCTTAGCACCGCGAATTCGTCCTGCCGCGCTGCCGCCAGCGCATCGGGTGTGGGCGCAGGCAGGCCGGCGTGGCACATGAGCAGATCGCCGTCGCGCGCGGCCTGCAGCCAGCGGTCCAGCCGCGCGCGGTAGTGCTCCGCCCCGCCCGTGAAGTCGTACACGCCCAGCAAACGGGCGTTCTGACGCAGTCCCTGGCGCCGCGCCAGCGCCGCCAGGGACTGCCCCTCCAGGAACGCAATGACACGGCTCTTGAAGCCAGTGCGTGCGTCGGCATGCGCCGCGCCCTGCGGACTGTGCGTGGCGCGCAGCCATAGGCTGCCCGCCGGATAGCGACGGGCAAGCTCTAGCAGCAGCGCGGTGCGCACCACCGGCAGCTGGTGCACATGCTGGTGGCCGTCCACATAGGCTGGCGCGCGTCCCATGGCCTGCTCAAAGGCGTCGAGCTGGGCACTGATCTCGGTACGCAGGGCGGACGCGTCGAGCCGGCGCAGGTAGGCCAGCGCGATCAGGCGCGCGAGCGGCCGACGCAGCGCCGGCTGCAGCGGGCACTCGGTCAGATCCAGGTGCAGGCCGACCTCCACGCGACGGGGATCGAGGGCGCGCAGTGCCGGCGCGCCATCGGCCCAGGCCGGACCGCCCACCATGGCAGACACGGCCTGCAAACGCCCCTGCTGCACCAGAGACAGCACGGCCTGGTTGATGCCCGCGTGCAGGCCAAAATCATCCACACACACGCTGATGCGACGCCAACTGCTATGCTGCGGCGCCACATGCCCCGCACCACCCGCACTCACTCCATCCCGCCCCGCCGCCATCGTCAGCTGGGCCGCATCGGCTGGTTCGTCGTGGTCGGTTGCGCCGCCGCCGCCGTGCACTGGAGCGTGGCCACCGCCTTGGTCGCCCTCGGTGGCTGGGCCCCGCTGCAGGCCAACGTGGTCGGCTGGCTCGTGGCCTTGGGCGTGTCGTTCACCGGCCACCACCAGCTCAGCTTTCGCGGACATGGCAACCCGATAGGCCGGGCCGGGCTGCGCTTTTTCAGCCTCTCGGCGGGCGGCTTTCTCGTCAACGAAACAGCCTACGCCCTGCTGCTGCACTGGACCAGCGTGCGCTACGACCTGCTGCTGGCCGGCGTGCTCGTCGGCGTGGCCGGGGCTACTTACCTGTTGAGTCGCCACTGGGCGTTCCTGAACAGTTCAGCGCCTTGAACTGCGCGCTCTGGCGCACATCGATGCGCCAGAGGGTTACTCCACGAACCGAGTGCACCGGCTCAGCCTGCACCAGAAAAGTGTGGCGTTCGCGCTGCTCCTCGGCCGCGACGACCCAGCTCACGGGAGAACTGCACAGCACCGCAGGCAGCGCCTCAGGCATAAGCAAAAGCTGCGCCGCCAGCCCGGGAGCGAATTTTCCCGCGTCGACGACCTCTTTGCGCCAGTTGTCACGCAGTGCGATATCGGGGTTGTTCCAGTCATCGACCACGAACACGGGCGCATCCAAGCGCGCATAAAAGGGCACGTCGTACTGGTAGTCCTTGATCATGTACACGGGCTCCCCGGACAGATGCCGGTCCCGCAGTGCCAGCCCCAGACCGCGCCGGGAATGGCGCTGGTCCACCGTCAGCCCCGCCACCACGGCCAAACCGAGCAAGGCGCTGAATGCCAGGGTGGCCCACCACCAGCGCCGGCGCGCCGGCGCCGCGCTAGCCATGAGGCTGGCATCGGCCATCAGCCAGGCCAGCGGTGGCACGGCGGGCAGGATGTAGCCCAAGAGCTTGGACTGCGGCAGCGAAAAGAACAGTAGCACGCTGGTCACCGCCAGGGCCATGAGCTGGCGCACCGCGCCATGCGGCGGTGCCGCCGGCGCTGAGAAGTAGCCACGCGCCCACAGCAGGCTGGGCAGGCTCAGCAGTGCCAGCACGACCGGGTAGAACCAGAACGGCTGCGCGTTATTGAACCCGCCCGCCGCAAAACGCTGGAAATGCTGCACCACGAAAAAATAGTGCAAAAAACCGTCGAAGCGCTGCTGCATGGCCACGAACCAGGGCCCGGCCACCAGCAGGAACAGCGCCAGGCCCGGCAGCGACAGCAGCGCCACCACCGTGCGCCAGCGCCAGCGCAGCACCAGCCAAAGGCCTATGACCATGGTCGGGATCACGACGCCGATCAGCCCCTTCGCCAGCACGCCCAGCGCCGCCAGGCCATAGGCCAGCAGCAGCGCACGGCGGTGCGGCTGCCCCTGCTCGAAGCACAGCGCGGCATGTGCAAGCGCCAAAATGGTGGCCGTGATGCAGCCCGCCACCAACATGTCGAGGTTGGCAAACTGGCCGCCCACGTAGAACAGCGGCTGCACCAGCAGCACCCACAGGGCCCGGCGGGCGGCCTGCGGGCCGCACCAGCGGCGCGTGAACAGATACAGCGACAACGCGCCCAGCGTGGCCCCCGCCAGCGATGCGGCACGGGCCGCCATCTCGGTGGGCCCCAGCACGGACAGGGCTGCACCCGTGATCCAGTAGAACAGCGGCGGCTTGTGAAAGAACGGCAACCCGTTGAGCGTAGGTATAAGCCAGTCGCCCGAGCGCAGCATTTCCCAGGCTACCGTGGCATATCGTCCCTCGTCGGGCAGCATCAGCGGGCGCATCCAGGCGGTGGCGGCCAGCCAGGCCAGCATGAGTGCCAGCACGGTCAGCCCGTCCCGCCAGGCCCATCGCGGAGTCTGCATGCTCATGCGTCCTCCTGCAGACCTTGACCGAGTTCGCGCTTGACCACGTAGAGCGGCCGCTGCTTCACCTCTTCGTAGATACGCCCCACGTATTCACCCACCACGCCCAGCGACACGAGCTGTATGCCCGAGAACAGCATCAGGCTCACGACAATGGTGGTCCAGCCACTCACGTCGTGGCCGTACAGCAGATAGTCCACGATGAGGTACGCCCCATAGCCGAACGCCACCAACGCCAGCACGAAGCCCAGCGTGACCACGGCACGCAGCGGCCAGACCGTGAATGCAGTGAGTCCGTCAAGCGCCAGACGGATCATCCGCAGCGGGCTGAAATGGCTCTGACCATGGGCACGCTCGTCCGGCACATAGGGCACGGCCACGGCCTCGAAACCCACCCAGGCATACAGCCCCTTCATGAAACGGTTGCGCTCGGGCAACTCAAGCAGCGCCGTGACCACCTTGCGGTCCATGAGCCGGAAATCACCGGCGCCGGGCGGCACCTGGAAGCGATCGGCCCCGTTGATGAGTCCGTAGAAGCAGCGCACGCCCAGGCGCTTGAAGCTGCTTTCGGCCTCGCGGTGCTTGCGCACGGCATACACCACATCGGCACCGGAGCGCCAATACCGCACAAAGGTGTCAAGCAAGGCCGGGGAGTGCTGCAGGTCGGAATCCATCATCACGACAACCTGACCGGCCGCCGCCCGCAGGCCCGCCGTGAGTGCGGCCTCCTTGCCGAAATTGCGCGACAACTGCAGTGCGCGCACGCCCGGCTGACGGGTCCACTGGGCCATGCGCGCACCGGTGGCGTCGGTGCTGCCGTCGTCCACCAACACGATCTCCCATTGCGGCGCAAGCAGTGCCAGCGCTGCGCTCAGTTGCGGCAGCAGGTGCTCCAGGTTCTCGGCTTCGTTGTAGCAAGGCACCACGCAGGAGATCGACCGCAGCGTGCGCAGCCCATCCCCCGTGTCAACGGCCGTAACCTCGGCAGAACTGCCAGGCGGCACGACCGCTTCCTTGGCGAGCAACAGGTGATTCACAGAACATCCTCTGCCCATGGGGAATCGGGCACAGCGGAAGTCTGCACTGTGACCACTTAACCGGGCCTTAAGACTGCAGGCCCGAGGGAAAAAATGGACCATTTATGCGGGCCCCCCTCGATGTCACAGCCCGCTCCAAGCACGTCACGCTGCCGCATTCGCCCAGGCGGGCTCCATGATGCGTTCGATGCGCTGCACCGCCACGGCCGCCAAATCCTGCGCCCGTACCCGCTCAGGAGCCAGTTCGGCCAGGGGATACAGCACAAACGCCCGTTCGTGCAGCCGCGGGTGCGGCACCGTGAGGGTGGGGGTATCGATCACCCGGTCGCCATACAGCAGAATGTCCAGGTCCAGCGTGCGCGGCGCGTTGCGGTACGGCCGCTCGCGCCCGGCGGCCTGTTCGATCGCCTGCAACTGCGCGAGCAAAGCCTGCGGCACCAAGGTAGTGCACAGCTGCGCCACGGCATTCAGATAGTCGGGCCCGCCCGCATCCACTGGGGCGCTGCCATACAGGGATGAAACGCGCTGCACGCGCGTCCCCGGCAAAGCCCGGATAGCCGAGAGCGCGCTGCGCAAGGTGGCCTGTCGATCACCGAGGTTGGCCCCCAGGCCGATCCAGGCAGATACAGCCACAGTGGCCACAGGGACGGCGGCATCCTGCATGCGCAAAGCCCCGCTTATTCACCTGCGGCAGCGGCGCCCGCACCGTCCCCATCACCACCACCGGGCTTGCGACGGCGGCGGCGGCGTTTCTTGGGCGCGTCGCCATCGGCCAGCGGTGCAGCGCCTTCGGGCAAAGCGGCCGCTGCGTCACGCGGTGCAGCCCCAGCGGCGGGAGCCGCACGCGGCACGCGCTTGACCACAGGTTGGGTCTTCTGGCGGGCCTTCTGCTCTTCGCGGGCCTGGTCCATGAGGTCTTCGCGGCGGTCATCGCTGGCGGCCTGGAAGTCCTGCCACCACTCGGCCAGGGCTTCTTCGACTTCGCCCACATCGGCGCGCAGGCGCAAGAAGTCGAATCCGGCACGAAAACGCAACTGGTCGACCATGCCAAAGGGGCCGCTGCCCACACGCTTCTCAAAGCGCGGCTGCATCACCCAGATTTCGCGCATGTCGGCGGCCAGCTTGCCGCGGCCCGACACGTCACCGATGCGCTGGTCGAACACGTCGTCAATGGCGTCCTGCAGCGCGGGCAGCGGGTGCTGGCGCTGGTTCTGGCGCTCCATCCAGCCCTTGTGCACATCCTCCCACAGCACGCAGGCCAGCAGGAAGCTAGGGGCCACGGGTTTGCCTTCGCCGACGCGGCGGTCGGTGTCGGTGAGGGCGGCATTCACAAACGGCGTGTCGGCGCGCTCGACCACAACGTCCAGCAGCGGATAGATGCCTTTGGACATGCCCAGCTTCGTGAGCTGCTCGATGGTGGCAATCGCGTGGCCAGTCTGCAATAGCTTGAGCATTTCATCGAACATGCGGCTTTGCGGAACCTCGGCCAGCAGGGCCTGCGACTGCACCAGGGGCGCGGCGGTCTTGGCCTCGATGCTGAAACCCAGGGCGCTGAGCTTGGCCGCAAAACGCACGGCGCGGATGATGCGCACCGGGTCTTCGCGGTAGCGCGTGGCGGGGTCGCCGATCATGCGCAGCGTCTTCTTCTTGGCGTCCTGCAGGCCCTTGTGGTAGTCCACCACGATCTGGCTGACCGGGTCGTAGTACATGGCGTTGACGGTGAAGTCGCGGCGCGTGGCGTCTTCGTCCTGCGGGCCCCAGACGTTGTCGCGCAGCACGCGGCCACTGGCATCCACGGCATGCTGCATGCCCGACAGCTGGGCCTTGCTGGTCTTTTCGTTGCCGCTGACCTGGCCGGCGGCCGCGTTGTCCAGGTAGGCACGGAAGGTGGAGACCTCGATCACCTCGTGCTCGCGGCCGCGCCCATGCACCACGTGCACGATGCGAAAGCGCTTGCCGATGATGAAGGCGCGGCGAAACAGACCCTTGACCTGTTCGGGCGTGGCGTTGGTGGCCACATCAAAGTCCTTGGGACGCAGGCCCAGCAGCAGGTCGCGCACAGCGCCGCCCACGATGTAGGCCTCAAAGCCCGCCTGCTTGAGCGTGGCCACCACGTCGGCGGCGCGGCGGTCCACCAGCTCGGGGT
>DAOPUP010000027.1:7545-13318 GCA_035350655.1 Acidovorax sp.
GCCGCTCGGCCAGCCATTGTTCCATGCGCCGCACCTTGCCTTCGCGCATGGTGGGTATGCCGTCGATTTCGCCGGTGTACCAGCCCTGGGCGTCGCGCGCCAGCTGCATGGCCAGCAACTGCTGCACCCCCAGGGCCCGGGCAATGGGCTGGGTCACGAATTCGTTGGTGGCGGTGATGATCAGCACGTCGTCGCCGGCCGCCTGGTGCTGGCGCAGCAGATCGCGCGCCTGCGGGTGAATGGCCGGCTCGATCACTTCGCGCATGAACTGCGCATGGGCGGCCGCGGCGGCCTCGGGCCCGCGCTGGCGCACCGCCTCGGTGGCGAAACGCACATAGTCATGCACATCGAGCGTGCCGGCCTGGTAGTGCGCATAGAACGCGTCGTTGCGGCGCGCGAATTCCACGGGGTCGTTCCAGCCAATGCGGATGGTGAACTCGCCCCACTCGTAGTCGGAGTCGATGGGCAGCAGCGTGTGGTCCAGGTCAAACAGCGTCAGCCGGGGGCGTCGCCCTGCGGGGGCCGGGGTCGAAAGGGTCATTCGGTTCCAGAGATGAGGTGCATCAAAAAAAAGCGGCGGACGGGTCGGCGTCTGTGCAGCACTTATTCCGACTCGAGCATGGCCTTGAGCAGCGGGATGGTAATGGCGCGCTGGGTGCGCAGCGCATAGGCATCGAGCTGGTCCAGCAGTTGCATGAGGCTGTCCAGGTCGCGCGAGAAGCGCTTGAGCATGAAGTCCATCACCTCGTCGCCCAGGAAAACGCCCCGGGCATCGGCCTCCTGGCGCAGCACCGCGCGGCGGGCGGTTTCGTCGAGCAACTGCAGCTGGAACACATGGCCCCAGCCCAGACGGCTGCGCAGGTCATCGCGGAGCGGCAGGTCGGCCGGGGGCAGATTGCCGGCCGCCAGCACCCAGCGCGGCGCACCGTTGGCGGGGCTGATGGCATTCACAAACCAGTTGAAGGCCATGGCCTGCTGGGCGGTGTTATACAGGTGCACATCGTCCAAAATAACGGCGGTCCAGCGCTCGTCAAACTCTGCGGGCGCAGCCACCGAGGCATCAAGCCAGCCCACGCTGGCGCCCTGCTCGCTCAAGGCCTGATGCACCGCCTTGAGCAGGTGGGTCTTGCCGCTGCCCGCTTCGCCCCACAGGTAGGTGGGAACCGGTGAACAGATATCTGGTTGGCTGCCCTCGCCCACCCACAACCGCAGGTGCTGCAGTGCGGCCGCATTGGGGCCGGCAAAGAAACGCGCCAGGGTGGGCCCCGTCGCCAGACCGATGTCCAGGGCCAGTTGCTTCATGGCTGCAGCCCGCTGGCACAGGGGCAGGTGCGGGGGGAGATGACAGGAAACAGCATGGGCTTGAAAGGCAAAACGGGACGGGAAGTAAGGGTGAACGGACGGCGCGCGCTGCGCAACCCGTAAAATCTGCGCAAATTTTAGTCTGCCGCGCACGCTGGTCCGTGCCGTCCCTGCCATGAGCTCCTCTGCATCCACCCCTACCCCCCTGTCCTACAAAGACGCTGGCGTTGACATTGACGCAGGCGACGCCCTGGTCGAACGCATCAAGCCGCTGGCCAAAAAGACCATGCGCGAGGGCGTTCTGGCCGGCATTGGCGGCTTCGGCGCGCTGTTCGAAGTGCCCAAGCGCTACAAAGAGCCCGTGCTGGTGAGCGGCACCGACGGCGTGGGTACCAAGCTCAAGCTGGCATTTGAATGGAATATGCACGACACCGTGGGCATCGACCTGGTGGCCATGAGCGTGAACGACGTGCTGGTGCAGGGTGCAGAACCGCTGTTCTTCCTCGACTACTTCGCCTGCGGCAAGCTCGACGTGGACACGGCGGCCGCCGTGGTGGGTGGCATCGCCAAGGGTTGCGAGCTCTCCGGTTGCGCGCTGATCGGCGGCGAAACGGCCGAAATGCCCGGCATGTACCCTGCCGGCGAATACGACCTGGCGGGCTTTGCTGTCGGCGCGGTCGAAAAGTCCAAGATCC
Source organism: Acidovorax sp. (assembly GCA_035350655.1). Taxonomy (GTDB): domain Bacteria; phylum Pseudomonadota; class Gammaproteobacteria; order Burkholderiales; family Burkholderiaceae_C; genus Acidovorax. The sequence goes on from DAOPUP010000027.1 coordinate 9,543, forward strand.
TCACGGGCCAGGACGTGCAGCCCGGCGACGTGGTGCTGGGCCTGGCCAGCCACGGCGTGCATTCCAATGGTTTCAGCCTGGTGCGCAAGTGCATCGAACGCGCTGAAAGCCAAGGCACCGTGCCTGCCACGCTGGACGGCAAGCCCTTCAAGCAGGCGATCATGGAGCCCACGCGCCTGTATGTGAAGAATGTGCTGGCCGCGCTGGCTGCACACCCGATCAAGGCTTTGGCCCATATCACGGGTGGCGGCCTGCTGGAGAACATTCCGCGCGTGCTGCCCGAGGGCACGGCAGCCCACCTGCAAAAAGGCAGCTGGCCCCAGACCGAGCTGTTCGCCTGGCTGCAGAAAACGGCCGGCATCGACGACATCGAGATGAACCGCACCTTCAACAACGGCATCGGCATGGTGGTGGTGGTGGATGCCGCCAACGCGGACGCCACGGCCGCCACGCTGCGCGCTGCGGGCGAGCAGGTGTACGCGATTGGCACGATTGCACCGCGCGGCGACGGTGCCGCCGTGGTGGTGGGCTGACACCGTACGGGCCCCGATGGCGCCGCGCCCTCCATCCGACCACTCAGCCATCGCCCTGGCGGCGCCCTCCCTCCGCCCTGTGGCACGCAGCATTGAAGCCGCCAGCTACCTGCTGATGGCTGCGGCCCTGCTGCTGATCATGTGGCGCGGTCTGCTCCCCGGGCTGCTGTGCGTGTGCCTGGGCTTCCTGCTGACGCGGGCGTTCAGCGGCTGGTTCGGCCAGCTGCGGCGCCCGCCCTCCCATGCCGGCATGACACCGCGCAGCGCCCAGGTGGCTGCTGCCGCACTGGTCATGCTCAGCCCGCTGGTGCTGCTGGCGGTGGGCCTGACGCAGTCGCGCAGCTATGTGGTCGAGCTGCCGCAGCAGTACCGCGAGCTGCTGGACTACATGGCGCGCACGGTGCTGGAGCTGCGTCTGAAGCTACCCGCCGACATGGCGGTGCACCTGCCCGAGGGCGCCGCCGAAATCCAGCGCGCCATCGCCAGCTACCTGGGCGCCAAGGCTGGTGCGCTGGCCATGGCGGGACGCGCCTGGCTTGCGGGACTGCTGTTCGCCTATGTCGGCCTGCTGATCGGTGCGCTGGCCGCCGTGCGCCCGCCCGCGCTGGTGCGCGGCCCCCTGGCGCAGCAACTGGCATTGCGCATCACCCGGTTCGGCGAGGCCTTCCGCCAGATCGTGGCGGCGCAGTTCTGGATTGCCGCCTTCAACACCCTGCTCACGGCCCTGTTCCTGCTGCTCGTGCTGCCCTACTGGGGCCTGCAATTGCCCTACACGCCAGTGCTCATCACCTTCACCTTCGTGGCCGGGCTGGTGCCCATCGTAGGCAACCTGCTGTGCAACGTGGTCATCACCATCGTGGGGCTATCGGTGTCGCCACTGGCCGCAGCGGCCTGCCTGGGGTTTCTGATCCTCATCCACAAGGCGGAATACGTGATCAACGCCAAGGTGGTGGGTCGGCGCACGCAGATGGGCGTGTGGGAGCTGCTCTCGGTGATGTTCGTGGCCGAGGCCGTGTTTGGCCCGGCGGGGCTGGTGGCGGCGCCACTGTTTTACGCCTATCTCAAAAAAGAGCTGCTGGCGGCTCGGCTGGTGTAACCGCCGTCCGCCCGAGATGGCAGCAGCCCATATGCTACTGAATAAATAGCATAAAGTCCTTTAAAAAAAAGGACCTCAGGCCACTTTTTAATCAGGTTTTTCGAACTGCCGCGCGACAAACGCCCACACCAGTGCCGATGCATCGGGCCCTGCCGGGTCGCTGTACGGCATAGCGGGCGCGCCGCCGCTCCAGGCATGGCCCAGGCCCACGATTTCGCGCAGCGTGACCTGCGCGCGCCCGCGCGCCTTGAACTCGGTCACCCGCGCCGCATAGCGCCTGCCACGCTGCAAGGTGCGCACCGTGCCGGCGCGCGCAGCCAGCGCCTGGGCCCACAACACGGCCGTGGCCGCGGCGTTGCGCACCGAGACCACAGGGTCTGCGTCGCCATGCAGGATCAGCAACGGGGGCAGCGGCACGCGGTCTGACCCTCCGGCAGCCAGGGCCTGCAGCGGTTCGGGCAGGTGCGCCTCGCGCCGACCATGCATGGCCGCCATGGCGGTGGCCGCGGAGTCGGCCGAGCCGGGTGCCACGCCCGAATGCATGGCTACGGCGCAGAACCGGTCGGGATAGCTGGCCCCCAGCAAGGCGGCCATGCTGGCACCGGCCGACAGGCCTGCGACGGCCACGCGGGTGGTGTCCACCGGGTGGCGCCGGGCGATCAGGTCAACCGCGGCCAGCAGCGTGGCCGCCTCGGCATCGGCCTTGCCGCTTCTGCGGTCAAACCAGTTCCAGCAACCATGGGCATTCGCCAGGCGCTCTTGCTCGGGATAGAGCACCAGAAAGCGATGGCGCACCGCCAGGCGGTTCATGCGCGAACTCGCCGCCAGTTCGCGCCCAGTCTGGCCGCAGCCGTGCAGCATCACCAGCAGGGGCAGTTTTTCGCCCGGCCGCAGCGCCAGCGCCGGCGGCACATACAGGTGAAAGCGTCGCGCACCCGCAGGGCCGGGGGCAATGCCGGCAATCCACTCCCCGCTGGCGGGCAGCGGCTTGCGCGGCGTGCGGGCGACAGGCGCTGCGGGGTGCCGGGCACGGGGCACGGCCGCCGCCTTGGCACGCAAGGGCTTGGTAGCGCGCGCGAAAGCCTTGAGGTTGCGCCGGTAAGCCTGTGTCAAGGCGGACAGGGAAAACAGGGGTGAGCGGCGGGGCATGGGTGCGGGAGGACGATCCATCGGGGGATACCCGGCACACCATAGCAGCTTGCGTGCCATGGTGCGGGTGGTGCACCGTGGCCCGCCATTGCAGTGCTGCCGCCAGCCGCATGCGGCGTCTAAACAACGCCGCACAAAAAAACCTGCGCCATGCGTTACGATTTCAAAATGTAGCCAGACACAGGCCACACCGGTCTTGCCCTGCCGGCGCGAGCCATGGGCAAACCACCATCCCGACAACATCCAAGGAGACCCGAGACATGACCATCCTCGTCGCATACGCGCCCCGCCCCGAAGGCCGGGCTGCACTGGACAAGGGCATTGAAATTGCCAAGCGCCGCCAGGAGGCCCTGCTGGTGGTGAACGCCGGCCCCGGTGGTCAGCAGGAAGACGCCTCGCTGGCCCCCGGCTTCGAGGCAGAGAAACTGGAAGAGTATCTGGCCACATTGGAGATCAACGCCGAGTTCAAGCAGTTTGTACGCGGCAAGAGCGCCGTGGACGAAATCAACGACCTGGTGGAGTCGCGCGATATTTCCGTTCTCGTGATTGGTCTGCGCAAGCGCACCGCCGTGGGCAAGCTGCTTTTGGGTAGCGTGGCCCAGGAGTTGCTGATGACCGTGTCCTGCCCCGTTCTGTGCGTCAAGGCTCCAGGCGCCTGACATTTTGCTATCCAAACCATAGCAAACAGCGCTGGCTCTGCCAGCGCTGTTTTTGTTTTTCCCCTTTAGCGGTCAGCGCTGCGCAAGACACTGATCCGCTCGGCGATGGCATCCATGTCCAGCCCGTCTTGCGCATGCGCCAGATAGGTCTGCAGATCGTGCAGCGCCTGCGCCACGTTGCCACGCTCGGCATGGGCCAGTCCGCGATCGCGCCATTCACTCCAGGCCTGAGGCAGCAGCACGATCAGGCGGTCCTGCACGGAAATCAGCCGCTGCCAGTCTTGCTGCGTGCGGTGCACTTCCTTGAGGTTGCGCAGCATGCGGGCAATGATGTCGCGC
>DAOPUP010000028.1:0-13295 GCA_035350655.1 Acidovorax sp.
AGGGCGCCACCCGCCTTGCCGCACTGCAATCGAGCCACTGTCTACAATTGCAAAAATTTTTTGCCTTTTCCAGTCTCTTGTGCGTTCGCCCGCTTCTTCGCGTCTGATCCTGCTGGCCTTGCTGTTGTCCCTGGGCATTGGCGGGCTGTTTGCCCGCACCATCTGGACGTTGCGGGAGGAGACCTGGGCTAACGCCGAGCGCACCAATGTCAACCTGGCCCACTCGCTCGAGCAGAGTGTGGCCCATGCGATGGAGTCGCTCGACGAGTCGATGCAAGGGGTGGTGGAAGGGGTGAGCGATCCGCTCGTGATGTCCCTGCCGGTCGTCATGCGCCAGCGTGTGCTGTTCGACAATTCGCTGCGCGTGCAAGGCATTGGCTCGATTCTGGTGCTGGACCGGGCCGGGAACGTCGTCATCGATTCGCAGTTTCTGGAGCCCCGCAAGGCCAACTTTGGCGATCGAGACTATGTCCAGGTGTTTCAGAGCGGCACGCACGCCGGCTTGTATGTGGGCGCGCCGGTGCGTGCACGCCTGACCGGCCTGTACAGCCTGCCCATCAGCCGCGCCTACTACGATCCGCAAGGCCAACTGGCGGGGGTGGTGGTGGGCACGCTTCGCCTCGACTATTTTCAAAACCTTTTTGACGCCCTGAACCTGGGGCCGGGCGGCAGTTTGAATCTGTTTCGCTCCGATGGCGTCGTGCTTGCGCGCTTCCCCTTCAACGAAGACGCGGTGGGCCGCAGCCTGGCGGGCACGGCCAACATGCGCGTCTTGCAGTCCGCCCGCAGCGGCATTTTCACCAGCCGGGCGGTGCTCGACGGCGTCGAGCGGTTCTATGCCTTCCGGCATGTGGGCGATTACCCTTTGATCGTGAATGTGGCGCATTCGGTGGACACCATTTTGGCCGGCTGGTACCGCAGCGCCTGGATCCTGGGCGGCTTTGCCCTGGCGCTGATGACGGCCTGCCTGGGGCTGGCGTGGCTGTTTGCGCGCGAGTTGCGCCGCCGCCAACTGGTCAGCGGCCAGTTGCAGCAGACGGAGCACGATCTGCGCACCATCCTGAACAATCTGCCCTCGATGATTGGCTACTGGGACCGCGATTTACACAGCCGTTTTGCCAACAATGCCTATGTGGATTGGTTCGGCAGAGCCCCCGAGCAGATGCGCGGCAGGCACATCAGTGAGCTGCTCGGCGAGACGCTCTACGAGAAGAACCGGCCCTACCTGGAGGAGGCGCTGCAGGGGCGCGCGCAGCTTTTCGAGCGCACCATCGTCGACCCCAAGGGGGTGGAGCGCCACTGCATTGCGTCCTATGTGCCCGATATGGACGGCGACGAGGTGCGCGGCATTTTTGTGCAGGTCACCGACATCAGCGAGCGCAAGCGCATGGAAGATGCGCTCTTCGAGGAAAAAGAGCGCATGCGCCTGACGCTCCGGTCCATTGGCGATGCCGTGGTCTGCACCGATGCGCACGGCGTGGTCACCTACCTGAACCCCGTGGCCCAGCGCCTGACGGGCTGGCAGGGGTTTGACGCCGCCGGCCGCAATGTGGATGAGGTGATTTGCCTCTACACCCCCGACGGGCAGGCGCCGCAGACCAGTCCGCTGCGCCAGGCGCTGCAGCAGCAAAAGCCCGTGGAGCCCACGCGCGGCCTGGTGCTGCACCGCACCAGCGGCCAACGCTTCGATGTGGAGGAGTCGGCCAGCCCCATCACCGACCGCCATGGCCATATCACGGGCGCCGTGACCGTGCTGCGCGATGTGACGGACGCCGTGGCCATGGCCGAGCGCATGGCGCATCTGGCGCAGTACGACGCTCTCACCGACCTGCCCAACCGGGTGCTGCTGCAGGACCGTGCCCGCCAGGCATTGGCCCATGCGCGCCGCGATCAGAAATCGGTGGCCGTGATGTACATCGATCTCGACGGCTTCAAGCAGGTCAACGACACGCAGGGCCACGATGTGGGCGACGAGTTGCTGGTGCAGCTGGCAAAGCGCCTCACGGGCGCCGTGCGTGCATCCGACACGGTGTGTCGCCAGGGCGGCGACGAATTTGTGGTGTTGCTGCCGGGCATCGACACCGCCGAGCAGGCCTGCCATGTGGCGCGCAAGATCGCGGCTGCATGCAGCGCTTCTTATGAGATCAACGGCCAGGTGCTGTCGGTGGGGCTGAGCGGCGGCATCGCCCTGTTTCCAGAGCATGGCCAGGACTTCGAGGCGCTGTCGCGCCATGCCGACACGGCCATGTATGCCGCCAAGCATGCAGGTCGGCAGCAGTTTCGCCTCTATGCGGGCGCGAAGGCCGAGCCTGTGCCGGTGGCGCTAGAAGACGGTGAGATGCCAGGTTGCTCCTGAAATTAGAGCTAATGCCCTTTTCAGAATAAGCGCTTGCGCTTGTTTTGTTGCTTTTTTCTGAGGCGTGGCCTCATGCCGCGGGTTGGGTAGCGCGAAATTTCTTGCAAGTCGGCGCAATTATTTTTGATGGCCGCCGCATGCACAGGGGCCTACCATTCGGCGCCAAGTCCCCCTTGTTACCTGGAGTGCCCAAGTGCCCGATCTGTCCAAAATTACCTGCATCGAAGACCTGCGTGTGGTGGCCCAGCGCCGCGTGCCGCGCATGTTCTATGACTACGCCGATTCGGGCTCGTATACCGAAGGCACCTACCGTGCCAACACGGCAGACTTTCAGGGCATCCAGCTGCGTCAGCGTGTGGCCGTGAACATGGAAGGCCGCAGCACCCGCACCACCATGGTGGGCCAGGAGGTGGCCATGCCCGTGGCGATTGCACCCACCGGCCTGACCGGCATGCAGCATGCCGATGGGGAAATTCTGGGCGCACGCGCGGCCAAGGCGTTCGGCATTCCGTTCACGCTCTCGACCATGAGCATCTGCTCGCTGGAGGACATCGCCGAGCACACGGGTCGCCACCCGTTCTGGTTCCAGCTGTATGTGATGCGCGACAAGGCGTTCATGGAGCGCCTGATCGACCGCGCCAAGGCGGCCAATTGCTCGGCGCTGCAGCTCACGCTCGATCTGCAGATCCTGGGCCAGCGCCACAAGGACATCAAGAACGGCCTGTCCACGCCGCCCAAGCCCACCATTGCCAACCTCATCAACCTGGCCACCAAGCCGCGCTGGTGCCTGGGCATGCTGGCTACCCGCCGCCGCAGCTTCGGCAACATCGTCGGCCATGTGGACGGCGTGGGCGACGTGAGTTCACTGTCTTCCTGGACCGCCGACCAGTTTGACCCCCGCCTGAACTGGGGCGACGTGGAATGGATCAAGAAGCGCTGGGGCGGCAAGCTGATTTTGAAGGGCATCATGGACGCCGAAGACGCCCGCCTGGCGGCCAATAGTGGTGCCGATGCGCTCATCGTCAGCAACCATGGCGGCCGCCAGCTCGACGGCGCGCCCTCGTCGATTGCCGCGCTGCCCGCCATTGCCCAGGCCGTCGGCCGCGACATCGAGGTCTGGATGGATGGCGGCATCCGCAGCGGCCAGGATGTGCTCAAGGCCCGCGCGCTGGGCGCGCGCGGCACGCTGATCGGGCGCAGCTTTCTGTATGGCCTGGGCGCCTATGGCGAGGCGGGCGTGACCCGGGCGCTCGAGATCATTCAAAAAGAGCTGGATGTCACCATGGCTTTTTGCGGCCACACCCACATCGACCAGGTGGACCGCGGCATCTTGCTGCCGGGCACCTATCCGCGGGCCTGACACGGTGTGCCGCCGGGGCGAGAACGGCGATCTGATGTGGTGCGCTGGCGCCGCGCAAAATAGCGGCTGTGACCGAATCTGCTGTCCCTTTTTCAGGATCTCCCGCTAAGAGCCCTCCACCGCTGCGCCGCATTGCGCACCTGGACATGGATGCGTTCTTTGCCTCTGTGGAGTTGCTGCGCTACCCGCAGCTCAAGGGGCTGCCCGTGGTGATTGGCGGCGGGCGGCGAAGGCAGGACGATCGGTTGCTGCAAAGCCCCGATGGCTCGGGCCCGCGCGATCCGCGCTTCATTGCCGTGGCCGATTTCCCTCGGCTCAAGGACTATGTGGGCCGGGGCGTGATCACCACCGCCACCTATGCCGCGCGGCAGTTTGGCGTGGGTTCGGCCATGGGCATGATGAAGGCGGCCCGGCTGTGCCCGCAGGCCATCGTGCTGCCGGTGGACTTTGACGAGGTGCGCAGGTTTTCGCGCCTGTTCAAGCGCACCATCACCGACATTGCGCCGGTGATGCAGGACCGGGGCGTGGACGAGGTCTACATCGATTTCACCGATGTGCCTGGCGGCCAGCGCGAAGGCGGGCGTGTGCTGGCGCGGCTCATCCAGAAAAGCATCTTTGACGCCACGGGGCTGACCTGCTCGATCGGCGTGGCGCCCAACCGCTTGCTGGCCAAGATGGCGAGCGAGTTCAACAAGCCCAACGGTATTTCCATCGTGTATGCGCAAGACCTGCAGGCCAGGATCTGGCCGCTCAACGTGCGCAAGATCAATGGCATAGGACCCAAGGCGGGCGAAAAACTGGCGGCGCTGGGCGTGCACACCATTGGCGAGCTGGCCGCGCAAGACCCGCAGTGGCTGGTGGCCCATTTCGGCAAATCGACCGGCGCCTGGATGCACCGCGTGGCCTGGGGCCAGGATGACAGCCCGGTGGTGACCGAGAGTGAGCCGGTGAGCATGAGCCGCGAAACCACGTTCGAGCGCGACCTGCACGCCGTGCACGACAAGGCCGAACTCTCGCGCATCTTCACCGACCTGTGCCAGCGCGTGGCCGAGGATCTGCAGCGCAAGGGCTATGGGGGCCGCACCATCGGCATCAAGCTGCGTTACGACGACTTTCGCAGCGTCACGCGCGACCAGACCATTGCCGAGCCCACACACGATGCGGCCACCATCCGCCGCGTTGCGGGGCTGTGCCTCAAGCGCGTGCCATTGGAGCAGCGTTTGCGTCTGCTGGGCGTGCGGGTCGGAGGGCTGTCGCGTCCGGGGGACGCCACGCCCAGCGCAGCGGCCGCACAGGCCCCGCAAGCGGGCAGCAATGCCGTGCTTTTTTAGCCGATTGCATAGAGCGCTTGATATTAGTCAAGCGCGCCCTGTAATGTTTCTCTAGCATGCTCTTGGGCTTGAGAACACGAATGCGTTCTCGCGGCCACCTTGCCCTCATCCAGTCAACGGAACACCCATGCGCGTCAATCTGCCTGTCAGCAACAGCGAATACGATTTTCCTGGCAACGAGTTGCTGATGTCCACCACCGACAGCAAGGGCGTCATCACCCACTGCAACGCGGCGTTCATGCGGGTCAGCGGTTTCGCCATGGACGAGCTCATGGGGCAACCGCACAGCCTGGTTCGCCACCCCGACATGCCGCCCGAGGCCTTCAAGGACATGTGGTCCACCATCGGTCACGGCCGATGCTGGCAAGGTATCGTGAAGAACCGCCGCAAGAACGGCGACCACTATTGGGTGCGCGCCAACGTCACGCCGGTCTTGGTCGATGGCAAACCCCAGGGCTATATGTCGGTGCGCTCCAAGCCCACGCGCGAGGAGGTGGTCGCGGCCCAGGCGCTGTACGAGAAGATCCGCCAGGAGCGCGAGGCGGGCGTGAAGTCCTTCATCCTGCACTCCGGGCGCGTGCGCCCCACGGGCTGGCGCAACTGGGTCGGGCGGCTGCAGCGCGCCTCGCTCACAGAGCGCCTGGCGGCCATGATGCTGCCCCTGCTGCTGGTGGCCCTGGCGCCCGCCTTGATGGGCTGGACCGGGCCGCAGGTGGTTGCCGCCCAGGCTGTTTTGGTGCTGGGGCTGGCCGCATGGGCGTTGTGGCGCGTGCACCACCGCATCACGACTGCACTGAAGGACGCCGACCGCCTGGCCGGAGAAATCGCCTGCTGCAACCTGAGCACGCCCAGTCGCCAGGTCGATGGCCGCCACCCCATGGCCTTGCTGATGGAGCGGCTGTTTCAGATCCAGGTCAATCTGGTGGCCGTGGTGGGCGACGCGCGTGGCGAAATTGGCGCATTCGGCCGCCTTTCTGCTGGAATTGCCCAGGGGGCGCAGGACCTTTCTGCACGCACCGAATCGCAGGCCAGCAGCCTGCAGGAAACGGCCGCGTCGATGGAGGAGCTGGCGAGCACGGTGCGCCAGTCGGCCGAGTCTGCGCAACAGGTGCTCAGGGAGAGCGAGCGCAGCGCAGAGCTGGCGCAGCGCGGCGGGCAGGTCATGGCCGAAGTGAGTGCCGTGGTGCAAGCCATCGAGCAGTCCTCGCGCAAGATGGGGCAGATCATTGCCACCATCGAGGGCATTGCGTTTCAGACCAACATCCTGGCGCTGAATGCGGCCGTCGAGGCGGCGCGTGCGGGCGAGCAGGGCCGGGGCTTTGCCGTGGTGGCGGGCGAGGTGCGCGCGCTGGCGCAGCGCAGTGCCGCCGCGGCGGGCGAAATCCGGGGCCTCATTGGTGAGTCGTCCACGCACATCGGACGCGGGGCGCAGCAGATGCAGTCGGCGGGGCAGACCATCGAGCAGGTGGTGCAGTCGGTGGCGCATGTGAGCCAGCTCATGGGCCAGATCGGCATCGCCACGCGTGAGCAGTCGATCGGCATTGCGCAGGTGAACGACGCCGTGACCGACCTTGACCGTGTGACGCAGCAAAACGCCGCGCTGGTGGAAGAGTCCGCCGCCTCGGCCCGCACCATGAGCACCAACTCGGGCGTGCTGGGGCGCACGCTCGAGGTTTTCAAGCTGCCCTGAGCGCATGCTGCCAGCCCCGCCTTGGGGGTTGTCTGATACGGATGTGCCTTCAGCCGCCAGCGGTAGCCGGTTCGCCTGGCCGCGCTGCAGCGCTGTCTGCAGCTTGCCGCCTGGTTTGGCACTATGGCTGTTGTGGTGATTGCCCTGGCCTTGCCGCACCGTCGAATTCGTGACATTCTCTCGCCCCCGTGCTGGGTGCCGATGCCAAACAGGTTGGATGGGTGCCAGCGAAACTGCTCCCCACTGTCTTTCTCTACATGCCGGCCTGCCGTGTCGGTGCACTGCTCTCCTGTAGGGATCTGCGGGCCGCAGGGTTGTAAAATTTTGTATTTTTGACGGGCGTCAAAAAATGTCCGCTGCGTCCCGGCGGATTAGCACAAGGTCCCCAACGCATGCGTGTCAATTTGCCGGTATCCCAGCGTGAATATCTTTTTCCGGAGGAGAGCATGCTGGTCTCCACCACCGATACCAAGGGGGTCATCACGCACTGCAACAGCGCCTTTATCGAGGCCAGCGGTTTCAGCCACGATGAATTGCTGGGCCAGCCGCACAACCTGGTTCGCCACCCCGATATGCCGCCCGAGGCCTACAAAGACATGTGGCGCACCATCGGCCGGGGCGAGCCCTGGACGGGGCTGGTGAAAAATCGCCGCAAGAACGGTGACCATTATTGGGTGCGTGCCAATGTCACGCCCATCATGGAAGGTGGCAAGCCGCGCGGCTACATGTCGGTGCGTACCAAGCCCGCTGCCGCTGAATCTGCCGCCGCCGAGGCGCTGTACGCCCAGATGCGCGCCCAGGCCGAATCGGGCCGCAGCGGCTTTACGCTGGAGTCTGGCGCAGTGCGCTATCGCGGCTTGAAGGGGCTGTGGCAGCGCGCCTCGCAACTGCCCCTGTTGCAACGCATGGCGATCTGGTTGTTCATGCTCGCGGTGCTGGTGCTGGTGCCCGATCTGCTGGGCTTGCAGGGCGGTAACGCCATGGCCGCGCGGGTGGTTTTGCTGGTGCTGGGTGCGGGCTGCGTGCTGTGGCGCTTTCAGTCCACCGTCTTGTCGGGTGTGCAGGAGGCCATGCGTTTTTCTTCGGACATTTCCAGCTGCAATCTGACGACCTCGGTGGCGACCGACTATCCCCAGCCCCTGGGCGCACTGATGCAGCGGCTGCAGCAGACGCAGATCAATCTGCGCGCCGTGGTGGGCGATGTGCGGACCGAGGTGCGCCATTTTTCCGAGTCTGCCGCTGAGATTGCACAGGGTAGCGATGACCTCTCGACGCGCACCGAATCGCAGGCGAGCAGTCTGGAGGAAACGGCCGCATCGATGGAGGAGCTGTCCAGCACCGTTCAACAGACGGCGCATACCGCAGTCAAGGTGTCCCATGAGAGCGCACAAAGCAGCGCCGCCGCGCAGCGCGGTGAACAGGCGGTGCAGGAAGCGGGCGCTGCCATGCAGCAGATGAGGCAATCGTCCACGACGATCAGCGAGATCGTGGGGGTCATCGAGGGCATTGCGTTTCAGACCAATCTCCTGGCGCTCAACGCGGCGGTCGAAGCGGCCCGTGCAGGTGAGCAGGGGCGTGGCTTCGCGGTGGTGGCGGGCGAGGTGCGGGCGTTGGCGCAACGCAGTGCCTCTGCGGCCAAAGAGATCCGCGCGATGATTTCGAACACGGTAGCGCAAATCTCTACCAGCGCCCAGCAGATGGACCATACCGCCGCCACCATTCACGAGGTGGTCACTGCCGTGCAGCGGGTGAGCACCCTGGTGCAGCAAATCAGCACGGCCACCAAAGAGCAGTCGCTCGGAATCTCCCAGGTGAACGAGGCGGTGACCCAGCTCGATACGTTCACGCAACAAAACGCCGCGTTGGTGGAAGAGTCCGCGGCGTCGGCACAAGGGCTCAGGTCCAGTGCCCAATCGCTGGGGCTGTCGGTGGATGTGTTCAAGCTGCCTTGACGGCGGGGGCGCGCGCCTGCGCAGCACGATGGGGGCGCCGCCATGCATGCCGGCATGAGTGCCGCCCAGGACCCCACGCAAGGCTTGTACGATATTAAAACGATAGCTGCAAGCGCTTGTTTTATATAGTCTTGAGGGTGATTTGTCTTCGATTTTTTCAGGAAGCCTCAGGCGACTGCCTGCCGGTCCCTGGCTGTCTCGCGGGCCTTACTGCCGGGCCGTGCGTGTGTTGGCCGGAAGTTGCTGGGGATGGCTGGTGCGCAGGGGGTTGATGTCCAGCCCGCCCCGGCGCGTGTAGCGGGCATACACCATGAGCTTGATGGGTTTGCAACGCGTCCACAGGTCCATGAAGATGCGCTCCACGCACTGTTCGTGGAATTCGTTGTGGTTGCGAAAACTCACGATGTACTGCAGCAGTCCTTCCTGGTCGATCTGCGGGCCGCTGTAGGCAATCTGCAGGCTGCCCCAGTCGGGCTGGCCGGTGACGAGGCAATTGCTTTTGAGCAGGTTGCTGGTCAGCACCTCGGACACGGGCGCTTCGCCGAACGCTGCGCTCAGCAGCTCGGGCGCGGGCTGGTAGCGCGTGCATTCCACATCCAGCCGGTCCAGGCTCAGGCCGTCGAGTTCATGCACGGGCTCGCGGTCGAACAGCTCGGGCAGCAGCAGCTTGACGCCCACGGTGGCCGCCCGGTCGGCGCCGCGCCAGGCGGCTTCGCTGATGTCGGCGCGAATGCGGGCCTGCACCTCGGCGGCATCGGCAAAGCGCGTGTTGTTGAAGCTGTTGAGATAGAGCTTGAAGGACTTGCTCTCGACGATGTTGGGCGTTTCGCAGGGCACGGTGATGTGCGCCAGCGCCACCTGGGGCTTGCCGCGCGCATTCAGCCAAGACAGCTCGAACGCCGTCCACAGGTCGGCCCCGAAGAAGGGCGCCGTGCCCGCAATGCCGAGCTCGGCGCGTTTGTCTGCGCGCGCGATGGGAAACAGCAGCGAGGCATCGTACTGGTCGGCGTAGGCCGATGTCTTGCCCAGCTGCGATTGTTCCGGCGTGGTCATGGTGAATCCTTTTTTGCTATTTAATTTATAGCTAATAGTGCAATGATTATTTGGTCTTGAGCCGTTTTTTATCTAAATTCTCGCTCGCGCAGCCATTTGGTGGCAATCCACTTTTCGCCTGCGATCACTGGCGCGCCGCCATGCAGCGTGTGCGTGGACGGGTCGGGGCGTTCGTAGCCGAAGAACACGGCGTTGCCGCGCTGCGGTGCCACTTCGATCTGGGCATCCGGAAAGGTGGTGCCACCGCCTTTTTCGGGCGTGTTCAGGTAGATCACCAGCGTGCCTACGCGCTGGCCGCCGCGCTGCAGGATGCTGGGGGTTCCGGGTTCGGCGGGGTCGAAGTAGTCGTAATGCGGCCGGTATTGGGCTCCGGGGCCGTAATGCAGCACTTGCAGCCCTTCGCCGTTTTCGATGGGCCAGTGCAGCAGGCGGGCGATGCGTTCTTCAATGCGCTCAATCAGCGGGCTCTCGCCGCGCTGAAAGAACATGCCGTCGCTGGTGCGGTCGTCATTGACTTCTTCGCCGCCCGTCTGGGTGGCCACGGTGAGCGAGCGCGCCATGCGGGCGCTGGCGGCACTCACCAGGGCATCACATTCCTCGGGGGACAGCAGGTCGCCCAACATCACCAGGCGTGGCCGGGCCATGGACAGCAGCACGTTCACCGTGCGGTCGCCGCAATCGATCTGGGCTGGGGAATCCTGCAGCCTGGGTCCGGGCGTCGATGATGCGTTTGGCAGCTTTTTTTTCGACGCCTTTTCGTTGCGCTGTTCCTGCAGCGTGAGCGTGAGCACATCGGCGGCCAAGTGGGCGTCCCAGCCCGAAGCGCGCATGGACTGCAGCATCACGGGCACCGTGTGGCCCGCCTGTGCCTGCTCGATGATCCAGCGGTGCATCGCGGGGGTGATGGCCTGCCGTGCGGCCTGGGTGCGCTCTGCGGCTGCGCTGGCGAGGTCCGGGTGGGGGGCAGAATGCGATGCCATGGCAGTCCTTCAACGGTCAACAGGGCTTCAGTTTCAGGGTGTGGGCGTCTTGCGCCGGAACACCAGGCGCTCGGGTTCGGAGGCGGCAGGGGTGAAGGCATAGCCTTCCAGGTCGAAGCCTTCGAGTTGGTGCGGCGTGGCAAGGCGGTGGGTGATGGCGTAGCGCGCCATCAGCCCGCGCGCGCGCTTGGCGTGAAAGCTGATGATCTTGTAGGTGCCGCCTTTGAAATCTTCGAAGACGCATTCGATAACGCGCGCCTTGAGCGCCTGGCGGTCCACCGCCTTGAAATACTCCTGCGAGGCGAGGTTGACGACCACGGGCGTGGTGTCCGTCTGCAGGCGGTGGTTGAGGTGCTCGGCAATCTGGCGACCCCAGAACTGGTAGAGGTTGCTGCCCGCATCGGTGACCAGGCGCGTGCCCATTTCCAGGCGGTAGGGCTGCATCCAGTCGAGCGGGCGCAGCACGCCGTACAGGCCGCTCAGAATGGCCAGGTGGCTCTGCGCCCAGTCCAGGTCGGGAGCGGTCAGCGTGCGGGCCTGCAGGCCTTCGTACACATCGCCATTGAAGGCCAGCAGGGCCTGGCGCGCATTGGCGGCGCTGAATTGGGGCTGCCAGACCTGGTAGCGCGCCACATTCAGTGCGGCAAGCTTGTCGCTCAGGCCCATCAGCGAGGCGATGTCCTGCGGGGATTTCTGGCGCAACCGCTCGATCAGCTGCGTGGACTGCGGCACAAACTGCGGCACGGTGTGCGGCAAGTCTGCGGGCAGGGGCGTTTCGTAGTCGAGTGATTTGGCGGGAGACAGCAGGAACAGCATGGTGAGGGCGTGGTGGTCCGAGGATCTCGAAGGGTAAGGCAGTCCGCTGGACACGAACCGGCAGAGGCAACAAAGTGCAGGCGAATGAAAGAAGGCGGCCGGGGCCGCCTTCGATCAGTGCTGCATCAGGCAGCTGGGGGCTGCTCGAAAGGCAGCGCCATGGCCGCCAGGTCGCGGCGGGTTTCCACCAGCACCAGCGGGCCTTCATCCAGCACCACAGCAGGCGGGCGCTCGCGCGGCACACGCACGGGTTGCGGTTCGGCGGCGATCGCTGCCTGCACGGCGGCGATTTTTTCTGCATCCGAGTTCACCCATTGCAGGCCCGATGCGGCGGCCACCTGGTGCAAGGCATCCAGGGGCAGCGTGAAGCCCTGCACGCGTGGCATGCCCTCGGCGGCGGGTGACGCGACAGGAGCCTGCGCTACCGTGGCTGCATGCTTTTGCGCCACTGCCTCAGCCGTGGGTGCGGCAGTCACAGGTGCCGGAGCCGGAGCCGGTACTGCAGGCGTTGGCACCGGTGCTGCGGCGGGCACAGCGGCTTCGGCCTGGGGCTGCAGCGGTTCCTGCACGGGCGCTGCAGGTGCAGGTGCGGGCTCTTGCGCCGGTGCCGGTGCTGCGTTGAAGTAGCTGCGGCGTGCGGGTTCTTCCTGGGCTTCGGCGGCCGGGGCGGCAGCCAGAGCGGAGGCATCGAACTCCATCATCGCTGGTGCGGCGGCCTCACCGGCATCGCGGGGTGCGCGCTCGCCGCGCTCGCGCCGGTCGCGGCCATAACGGTCGCGTGAGCGGCGCTCACGGCGGTCGTCGCTGGCCGGTGCGGCTTCGTTGGCGCTCAGGTCCAGATCGGGCAGCGATGCCAGCGGGGCGGTGTCCGCAAAGTCGGCGGCGGGGGCGCCGCTGTCTTGCGGTGCTTCTGCCGCGCGGGGTGCGCGTTCGCCGCGTTCGCGGCGCCCCTGGCCTTCGCCCCGCTCACGGCGGGGGCCTCGTTCGCCACGGGGCGGGTTGCCAGCCGTTTCGGCGACATTGCCGTTCGGGCCCGTTACCTGCGCCTGGATGGCGGTCTGGGCGGCGGCATGGTCGGTGTCGGCACCGGAAGCGCTGTTGCGCGGCTCGGCATCGCGGCGGCCACGGCCTCCTTCACGGCCTTCTCTGCCTTCACGTCCGTTGCGGCCTTCCCCTTCGCCACGGGGCGCACGGGCTTCGCCGTCGCGCGGGGCACGGCCTTCGGCCGAGCGCTCACCCCGGCGGCCACGGCCTTCGCCGTTGCCTTCGCGGTTGGCATCACGGGCGCCGCTTTCGCGGCTGCCGTCGCGGCCTGCACCGCGTTCGCCACGGCGGCCACGGCCTTCGCCATTGCGGCCCTCGCGGCGGGGTTCAGCGCGCGTGCCGGTTTCGGTGGGTGCAGTGGCAGGTGCCGGGGCCGCCACCGGTGCGGGTGCAAGGGTGCTTCCAAAGCCAAACAGGCTCTTGAGCCAGCCGAAGAAACCTGGTTCCTGCGGTGCAGCCGGGGCGCGGGTGGCGGCCTGCGCGGGGGCTGGCACCGGGGCCGCAGCGGCAGGGCGCTGGCCGGCGCGCGGTGGGCGCGCAGCGCCTTCGGCGCGTGGCTCGCGCGGCTCGGCCACGGGGGCGGGCGCATCGGGCAGCACGCCCTTGATCACCGGCGTCTGCTTGTTGGTGGGCTCCTGCGAGCGGCGCGTTACGGCCGTGGGGTCTTCCACTTCTTCGGCGAGCTTGTAGCTGGCTTCGATGTGATCGAGGCG
>DAOPUP010000029.1:0-13188 GCA_035350655.1 Acidovorax sp.
GCGTAGGTTTCGAACAGGTCGGCCGCCATGCCGGCGCAGTCGCCCACGTTGTCGCCCACGTTGTCGGCAATCACGGCGGGGTTGCGCGGGTCGTCTTCAGGGATGCCGGCCTCGACCTTGCCCACCAGGTCGGCGCCCACATCGGCGCCCTTGGTGAAGATGCCGCCGCCCAGGCGCGCAAAGATCGAGATCAGCGACGAGCCAAACGCAAAGCCGATCAGCGGGTTGAGCAGCTGGGCCAGGTTGGCCGTGGGCGTGAGGTTGCCGTTGCCCGCCAGGAACCAGTAAAAGCCCGTGACGCCCAAAAGGCCCAGGCCTACCACCAGCATGCCGGTGATGGCGCCGCCGCGAAACGCCACATCGAGCGCCGGGCCAATGCCCTGCGTGGCGGCCTGTGCCGTGCGCACATTGGCGCGCACCGACACGTTCATGCCGATGAAGCCGCAGGCGCCCGAGAGCACCGCGCCCACCACAAAACCCACGGCTGTGGTGCCATCGAGAAAGAGGCCGATGAGAACCGCCAGCACCACGCCGACGATGGCGATGGTCTTGTACTGGCGGGCCAGATACGCGGCGGCACCGGCCTGGATGGCGGCGGCGATCTCCTGCATGCGGGCGTTGCCGGGGTCTTTGGCCAGGATCCATCCGCGGGCCCAGATGCCGTAGGCCACCGCGATCAATCCGCAAACCACAGCCAGTATCAGGGGGGCAGTCAGCGCTGTATTTCCAGCCATTCGTCACTCCTTGAAGTCATCAGTCGCACGGAAGGAAACACAACGCATCGGCGTGCTTCCGCTGCGTTGCTTCCTCGCGCTCCAGGGTACCGGAGTCGATTGGCCAACAGGGCCAATTTACAGCCAAACGCCCATTTGCAAGCCAGCAGAAAGGGGGCTGCGCCTAAAATCAGGGTTAATCCCGACGCTGCATGCTGCGTGGGTTGTCGTCAATCAACTTCTTATACAAGACATGTCCCTCAACAACGTCCCCCCTGGCAAGAACGTTCCCGATACCTTCAATGTCGTCATCGAGATCCCGATGAACGCCGACCCGATCAAGTACGAGGTGGACAAGGAGTCGGGCGCCATCTTTGTGGACCGTTTCATGACCACGGCCATGCATTACCCCACCAACTACGGCTATGTGCCGCAGACGCTGTCGGGCGATGGCGACCCGGTGGACGTGCTGGTCATCACGCCTTACCCCCTGCACCCCGGTGTGGTCGTGACCTGCCGCCCCCTGGGCATCCTGATGATGGAAGACGAGGCGGGTGTGGATGGCAAGGTGATTGCCGTGCCCACGTCCAAGATCCTGCCGATGTACGACCACTGGAAAACCATTGACGACGTGAACGCCATGCGCCGCAACGCCATCGCCCACTTCTTCGAGCACTACAAAGACCTCGAAAAGGGCAAATGGGTCAAGGTGCTGGGCTGGGAAGGCCTGGATGCTGCCAAGAAGGAAATCACCGACGGCATCGCGAATTTTCTGCAGACCAAGGCTTGATCTTGCGCTGCCTTGGCTGCGGCGTCTTGTTGAGACTTTGATCCTTCGGGTTCTAAAACATTTAAAGCCTTTTTTGCTTGCGTTGCAGGCATTAATTGGCATTGGAAAGCACGTTGGCGAGACAAGCCACGTGCTTTTTTTGTGCGTTTGGCATCGCAAGGGACCCTCTGCACGAATCATCGAGCCGTGTGCATCTGCGGCCTCGGGCGGTCTGCATCGTTGCAAATACTCGCAATAGCTACGGCTATTGCTGCGTTTTGCGCCTCACAGCCCATCCCGCTGCGCAGCGCGCACTTGCCGCTCGATTCGTGCAGAGGATCCCAAGCGGGTTGCGTCCATGCCCTGTGCATTGGGCGCCGAATTCTTGCTGCACATCATTCCCCCGTCTCAAAAATTGCCAGCAAATCTGAGGGTATTCATGGTGTTCGAAGCGTGCCGTGTGATTTTTTGAGTGGAGTTTTTTTGATAGATTCAACGCCGCGGTGGATTGGCTAATGCCGTTTCGTCCGTTTAACTTCACCAACGCAGGGCATCCACTTCAATGAAAGTAAGAACAAAAATCATTTTTTCTATGGGTGTATCCGTGGGGTTGATGGCCACTGCCGCTGTTTTGGCGCTTTGGGGGATGACTGTCACCGAGGCCCGGTTGCAGAAATTTATCGACGTGGATGTGGCCGCACGCCAGACGGTCGATCAACTTTACAGCCAAGGCCTTCAGTCAGAGCAAGCGCTCCGCAACATCATTCTTGATTTCAAGAACAAAACCGCCCACGAAAACCTTCAGAAGGCTTCCGTTGATTTCAAGAAACAGCTGGATGTTTTGTGGGCGGTGGGAGCATCCGATCCGTCCAATCGGGTTTTGGTCGATGAAATCAAGCCATTGCATGAAAAGCTGGCTGTGTTGCACGCGCAGGTCAAGGGTGTGGCCGAATCGGATACGCCTGCTGCGATTGCTCTGCTCAATACCCAGGAAACACCTGCATGGCGCAAGCTGCGCGTTGTATTGCTGGATGCTTCAAAGGCAAAGAGCAATGAGATTGCCAAGGCCCAGGGCGAAAATGCGCGAGAGAACGCCGCTCAGCTGATGTGGAGCTTTTCATTTTTATTGCTTGCCTTGATCGTGGCGGTGATCTCTGTGTTCTGGCTGCTTCGCGCGTTGATTCGACCTCTTCAACGTGCAGTCTCGGTCACGCAGCTGATTGCTGCCGGAGATCTTGCTCAGGTGGTGGATGCCACGGCCAAAGACGAAATGGGCGAGTTGATGCTCGCCCTGCAGCGCATGCAGCAAAGTTTGCTGAGTACTGTGAGTGCCGTGCGCAGCAACGCCGAAGGTGTGGCGTCGGCAAGTGCGCAGATTGCGTCGGGCAACAACGATCTGTCGGCCCGCACCGAGCAGCAGGCCTCGGCACTGGAAGAAACCGCCGCCTCGATGGAGCAGCTGGGCTCGACCGTGCGCCACAACGCTGACAACGCGCGCCAGGCCAATCAGCTGGCCGTCAATGCCTCGACCGTGGCGCAGCAAGGCGGCGACGTGGTGGCTGAAGTGGTCGAAACCATGAAGGGCATCAACGCCAGCAGCCACAAGATTGCCGACATCATCAGCGTCATCGATGGCATTGCGTTCCAGACCAACATCCTGGCGCTCAACGCGGCCGTGGAAGCAGCGCGTGCCGGCGAACAAGGCCGCGGCTTCGCTGTGGTGGCGAGCGAGGTGCGCAGCCTGGCCAGCCGCAGCGCCGAAGCGGCCAAGGAGATCAAGGGCCTGATCACCGCCAGCGTGGAGCGGGTGGAGCAGGGCACCCAGCTGGTGGACAAGGCGGGTGCGACCATGACCGAGGTGGTCGCGGCCATTCGCCGTGTGACCGACATCGTGGGCGAGATCAGTGCGGCGAGCAGCGAGCAAAGCCAGGGCGTGGCCCAGGTGGGCGAGGCCGTCACCCAGATGGACCAGGCCACCCAACAGAACGCGGCCCTGGTAGAGCAAATGGCTGCTGCGGCCGCTAGCCTGAGTGCCCAGGCGGGGGACCTCGTTCGTGCCGTAGCGGTGTTCAAGGGCGAGCAAGGTGCGCAACGGGCTGTGGCAGCGCCCGCCAGGGCCGCGCCGCGTGCCGCTGTCTCGGGCGCTGCCCCTGCGGCGGCTGCGGCTCCGGCACGCCCTGCGGTGGCAGGCCATGGCGCCGGGCGCACTTCGGTGCGTCTGGCACCGCCGGTGGCGGCTACCCGTCCGGCGGCACGGGCTGCTGCGCCCAGGTCGTCGACAGCGGCGGCGCCCCGTGCTGTCGCAGCGTCCGACGCAGACAGTGGGGAGTGGGAAAGCTTCTGATTGCGGGTGGGGACTAACGCGCGCGCCTTCGTGCCGCTAAAAACGGAAGGCCGCTGCAGGCGGTAGCGGATAGCGGGTAGCGGCCCCGCCCTGTCCCGGTGCCACTCGGGTCAGGCCGTAGGGCGTTGAAAAGATGGTCACGCGGGCCCCCTCGGGGTTTCGCTTGTGGACAGTGCCTTTTCCGTCGCGTGGATCGCCGGCCACCGGCCTGGTGGACATTACCCCCTTGCTGCGCAACCCTGAAAGGGGTCTGGCTGCCTGGGTTGCAAAGAAGTCAGCGCCACCTCGGCGTTCTGCCGGTGCAGGGCGATCTTGGCGGAAGTGGCCATCGCATGTTGCGGGGATGGGCGCATCGCGTTAATATTCATATTAAATGAATCTTATTAATGCCCGCCCTGACCGACGTTCCCGAGCAGGCGGCATCACCGCATGAAGCCACTCTCAACGCCCATCGTGTCCGCCGCAGGTCCGGCTCCGGCCTTTGCTGCCCAGGGGGTGCCATGGCTGCGCCTGGGTTTTCGCCCGTTTTATCTGGGCGCAGCCTTTGTGGCGTGTCTGACCGTGCCGCTGTGGATTGCTTCGATGCTGGGGTGGCTGGCACTGAAACTGCCGGTCGCTCCGTTGCTGTGGCATGCCCATGAAATGCTGTTCGGGTTTGCCGCGGCCGTCATCATCGGGTTTCTTCTCACGGCCGTGAAGGCGTGGACCGGGCTGGCCACGCCGCGCGGCGCTTTGCTGGGCGCGCTGGCGCTGCTCTGGCTGGCCGCCAGGGTGGCGGCCGTGGTGGCGCCCTATGCGGTGTATGCGCTGCTGGATGTAGCCTTGCTGCCCGTGGTGGCAGGCATCCTGCTCGGGGTGCTGCTGCGGGCACGCAACCGCCGCAACCTGCCGTTGATCGGCATGCTCGTGCTGCTGGCGCTGGCCAATGGTGTGTTCCATCTGGCGGTGCTGGGTGTCGTCCACCTGCCGCCCTTGCAGGCGCTGTATGCGGGCCTGGCGCTGATCGTCATGATCGAATCGGTGATGGCGGGGCGTGTGGTGCCGGCTTTCACCATGGGCGTGAACCCGGGGCTCAAGCTGCGGGTGCCGCACCTGCTGGAACATGCCACGGTGGCCATCACGGCGCTGTCGCTGGCCTTGTGGGTGTGGGCACCGGCCGGTGCGGGGCTTTTGACGGCCGTGCTGGCCGGGCTGGCGGCGGTGGTGCATGCCTTGCGCATGGGGCGCTGGAAGCCGTGGATCACGCGCCACCGCCCCATCCTGTGGATCCTGCACGCGTCGTACGCGTGGATTCCTGTGGGCTTTGCCCTGTTGGCACTGGCGCAACTGGGTGTGGTGGCTGTGTCGGCTGCTGTGCACGCTTTTGCCGTGGGTGCCACGGGGGGGCTCATCATCGGCATGCTCACCCGCACGGCACGCGGCCACACGGGTCGGCCGCTGCAGGCTTCGCGGCTGGAGGTCTTGGCCTACGGGCTGGTGATGGCTGCCGCTGCCTTGCGTGTCCTGCTGCCGCTGGCTGCACCGCAGTGGTATGCGGCGGCGCTGGTGCTGGCTGCGCTGGCCTGGTCCACGGCCTTTGCCATTTACCTGGGGATTTTTACTCCCTGGCTGGTCCGTACGCGCCTCGATGGCAAGGACGGCTGAGCGCGTGCCGACCGCGCGGTGTTTTTGCCCCCTGACTGCCAGTCCGAATGGTTTTTTGCTCCTGTTCACTTCCCTCATAAAGGTGTTGCCATGCTCCCCACCCAGAGTTCCGTCATCGATGTCCGCGAGATTACCCCCCGCGAGCGCCACGCCCTGATTTTTGGCCGTTTCGATGGGCTGTTGCCGGGCGAGGCGCTGCAACTGGTCAACGATCACGATCCGCAGCCTTTGCGCCATCAACTGCAGGCCCGCTCTGCGGGCACGTTCAAATGGGCCTACCTGCAGCAGGGCCCCGACCTGTGGCGGGTGCTGATCAGCAAGACCGAGCCCGCTGCGGCCATTGAGGATTCTTGCTGCTCCGGTGGCGCCTGCTGCGGCTAAGGCGCAGCAGCACCGGCTTGCACGGCCCCCGGACCATCCTGCGCGGCGCTATGCCGTGCGAAAGGGGTTGCGTGCCTGCAAATGGCCCAGGTACTGCTCCACCCCGGCGCCTTCGCGTTCGAGAAACCGTTCCACCGCATCGGCAAATGCTGGATGTGCCAGCCAGTGCGCGCTGGTGGCCTGCACGGGCAGCAGGGCGCGGGCCATCTTGTGTTCACCTTGGGCGCCGCCTTCAAAGCGTTGCATGCCGTGGGCTATGCACCATTGCAGCGGCTGGTAATAGCAGGCCTCGAAATGCAGGCAGTCCACGCGCTCCAGCGCGCCCCAGTAGCGCCCATAGGCTACGGATTCAGGGTCTTTTTGGCCTCCAGTCATTGATTTATTTTGGCCTATTGCTATCAAACTACTAGCAATCGACTGGCCGTCGCGCTCCGCAACGAAGAGCACCCAGGATTGGGGCATGTGCTGGGCCATGCGGGCAAAGAAATCTCGCGTCAGGTAGGGCGGGTTGCCATGCTCCAGATAGGTGCGCTCGTAGCAGCGGTAAAAGAAGTCCCAATCGGGCGCAGCGATGTCGGCCCCCTGCGCCCAGCGGAACGTGACCCCCGCCTCGGCCACGCGCCGGCGCTCCTGGCGGATCTTCTTGCGTTTTTCCTGCGTGAGGCTGGCGAGAAAGTCGTCGAAGCTGGTGAACGGACGACCCTCACCGGCTGGAGGCAGGGCCGCACCCGCCGTGGCAAGCGTAGGGGCCACATTCTTCCAATGGAATTGCACCTGGTGCCGCAGCATCAGACCTTGTTGTGCGCTGGCCTGCACATCGCCATCGCTGGCGAACAGCACATGCAAGGACGACAGGCCTTCGTCCGCGCACCACTGGCACAGCGCCCGCACCAGCAGGGCCCGCATGTCGCCATTGCACGCCATGAGGCGGGTGCCCGGCACAGGCGTGAAAGGCACCGCCACCACGGCCTTGGGGTAGTAGGGCACGCCATGCTGCTCGTAGGCGCTGGCCCAGGCCCAGTCGAACACGTATTCGCCGTAGGAATGGCTCTTGAGGTACAGCGGGCAGGCGGCCACCAGCGCGTCGCCCTCCCACAGGGTCATGAAACGGGGTGTCCAGCCCGTGCCGGGGACGGCGCTTTGGCTCTCGTGCAGGGCGGCCAGGTATTCATGGCGCATGAACGGGGTAGGGTGCGATTGCTGCGCCAGCAGGGCGTTCCAGGCCGTTGCGTCCACCTCCAGCGGCGAAGCCAGCACGCGCGCGATAATGGCGGCTTCAGCCATGCCGCCTCCGTGGGCCGCCGCTTCGCGCGGGGCTCCGAGGGATGGCAGTGTCCAACCTGGCCGCAGGGGCCGATCCCAGTTCCATGACGCTCTCCATTTGCACCGCTCAGCTCAATTTTGTCGTGGGCGACATGCCCGGCAATGCGCAGAAAATCATTGCCGCCGCGCGTGAGGCCCATGCGCAGGGCGCTCACCTGCTGCTGACGCCCGAACTGGCCATCTGTGGTTATGCGGCAGAAGATCTGTTTTTGCGCCCCGCGTTTCTTGCGGCCTGTGATGATGCCGTGAAAACCGTGGCCCGCGAGACCGCGGGGTTGAATGGCCTGGTGATCGTGCTGGGCCATCCGCACCAGCGGGCCCCGGGTGATCCCGCGTTCAGCCCCTGCCTGAATGCGGCCAGCGTGCTGCGCCATGGCCAGATCGAGCAGACCTATGCCAAGCACCAGTTGCCCAACTACCAGGTGTTTGATGAGCGCCGCTATTTCGTCGCGGGCCACTCGCCCTGCGTGTTCGAGGTGCAGGGCCTGAAGGTGGGCTTGCTGATCTGCGAAGACGCCTGGTTTGCGGCGCCCGCGCGCGCTGCTGCGCAGGCGGGTGCGCAACTGCTGGCGGTGATCAATGCATCGCCCTTTCACCTGGGCAAGAGCGCCGAGCGTGAGCAGACCATGCGCGAGCGCGTGGCCCAGACCGGCCTGCCGCTGGTTTATGCCCATCTGGTGGGCGGGCAGGACGAGGTGGTTTTCGAAGGCCGCTCCTTTGCCCTGGATGCCGATGGCTCCGTGGCGGGGCGCGCCCCCGGCTTTCAAGAAAAACTGGTGTTTGCCCAGGTCAATCAAACACAAGCAGCTATCAAAATAAAAGCAGATGTGGTGCAAGAGGCCAGCCTGGAAGCCGATCTTTGGGACGCACTGGTGTTGGGCGTGCGCGATTACGTGGGCAAGAACGGCTTTCCGGGCGCGTTGCTGGGCCTGTCGGGCGGCATCGATTCGGCGCTGGTGCTGGCCATTGCGGTGGATGCTCTGGGCGCCGACAAGGTGCGCAGCGTGATGATGCCCTCGCCCTATACCGCCGACATCAGCTGGATCGATGCGCGCGACATGGCTGCACGCATGGGCGTGCGTTACGACGAAATCTCGATTGCACCCCAGTTCGAGGCCTTCAAGGCCGCGCTGGCGAGTGAGTTTGCTGGCCTGCCCGAGGACACGACCGAGGAGAATCTGCAGGCCCGTATCCGCGGCACGCTGCTCATGGCACTGTCGAACAAGTTCGGGGCCATCGTGCTGACCACGGGCAACAAGAGCGAGATGGCCACGGGTTACTGCACGCTCTACGGCGACATGGCCGGTGGCTTTGCTCCCATCAAGGATGTGGCCAAGACCCGGGTGTTTGCCCTGGCGCGTTGGCGCAATGCCCACGACCCCTATGGGACCGGGGCCAGCCCCATCCCCGAGCGCATCATCACGCGCCCGCCCAGCGCCGAGCTGCGCCCGGACCAGAAAGACCAGGACAGTTTGCCGGCTTACGAGGTGCTTGATGCGATCGTGGCGCGTTATATGGAAAATGACGAGTCGATAGAGTCCATCATTGCCGCAGGGTTTGAGCGCACCGATGTGGAGCGCGTCACCCGGCTCATCAAGCTCAACGAATACAAGCGCCGCCAGGCCCCTGTGGGCGTGCGCGTCACGCGCCGCAGTTTCGGCAAAGACTGGCGTTACCCTATCACCAGCAAATTCAGGGCCTGACGGGCATCTGCCAGGTCCACCGCCTTTTTATATCCTCCAGGAGACTCACCCATGAAAATGATCACCGCTGTCATCAAGCCATTCAAGCTCGAAGAAGTCCGCGAAGCCTTGGCCGAATGCGGTGTGACCGGTCTCACCGTGACCGAAGTGAAAGGCTTTGGGCGCCAGAAGGGGCATACCGAGCTGTACCGGGGGGCGGAGTATGTGGTCGATTTCCTGCCCAAAGTGAAGGTCGAGGTCGTGGTCAAGACCGAAGACCTGGAGCGGTGCGTGGATGCGATTGTCAACGCCGCGCGCACGGGCAAGATTGGCGACGGCAAGATTTTCGTGACGGCAGTAGAGCGCGTGGTGCGCATCCGCACGGGTGATCTGGACGATGCTGCGGTGTGAGGTGCCCCCCCTGAGGCGCTGCGCGCCTTCCCCCAGTGGGGCGACGCCTTCGCACGCCAGCGACGCGCCGCCTGCGCGGCTTGGCGGCCCTTGCTTGGGGCCGCGCCGGTTGCGGGCGGGCGGTTCTTCGTTAAATCACTGAACGCAGGGGTGTCGGGGCCTTATCCGATCCCGCATCCTGCACCAGCATGCGCAGCAAGGCCTCGGCATCGGTGGCCGCGTGCAGCAGGTCCATCTGCCATTCGCCCATGAATCCGCTGGCGACACTGGTCTGCAAAAAGGCGAGCAGACCATCGTAGTAGCCGGCCACATTGAGCAGCCCCAGCGGCTTGTCGTGGTAGCCCAGCTGGCGCCAGGTCCACACCTCAAACAGCTCTTCAAAAGTGCCAATGCCGCCGGGCAGGGCTAAAAAGGCGTCGCTGCGCTCTGCCATCATGGCTTTGCGCTCATGCATGGTCTGCACGATGTGCAGCTCATCGCATTGGCGGTTGGCCAGTTCCTTGTCGACCAGCGTCTGCGGGATCACACCCACGACACGGCCTCCGGCCAAGCGCGTGGCCTCGGCCACCATGCCCATGAGGCCGCTGCGTCCGCCGCCATACACGAGCTGCCCGCCATGCGACCCTATCCAGTGGCCCACAGCCGCAGCCGCCTGCGCAAAGGCCGCGCTCTCGCCCGGGCGTGAACCACAGTAAACGCAGACCGAAAATGCGGGTTCAGCCATGGGAAAACCGTTGAAACAGAGCCGCAGCCCAGATGGAGATACACAGCAACAGCGACAGCAGCACGGCGGCGCTGCCCATGTCTTTGGCACGCTTGGACAGGTCATGCCACTCGGGGCCGATGCGGTCGATGGCGGTCTCGATGCCCGTGTTGAGCAGCTCGATGATCATCACGATCACCACCGAACCCGCCAGCAGCGCCACCTCCATCCATCCGTGGCCCAGCCAGAACGACAGCGGGATCAGAACCACGGCCGCAATGGCTTCCTGGCGAAATGCCTTCTCGCCCCAGCCGGCACGCAGGCCTTCGAGCGAATAGCCCGTGGCATGCCAGATGCGGTTCAATCCGGAGCGTGCTTTCTGGGGGTTGGCAGGCGCACTGCGCGTGTGTTCGAATGGTTGCATGGGTTGATTGTCGGGTGCGGACATGTCTGGCGAATGCATAGCCGGTCACCGCTCATTTTTTGCGGGTTCATGGTGCACCAGGCGGGTACCCGCCAGCGCGTCATGCCAGAACTGCTGCTGCGGGTGAAAGCGGCTCAGCAGCGCCCACACAGCGACCCAGCCCAGCATGATCACCGTGGATTCTCCGCCCGGTAGTGAAAAGGGCGCTACGGCGGCCAGGGGCGGCAGAAACCACAGCCACGAAAGAACGTAGCGCAGCAGCGCGCGCTGCTGGCTGAGCGGGCGACCTGCACGGTCCACCACGCGGATGTTCCAGGTCTTCATGGCCAGGGTTTGCCCCTTGGTCCAGAACCAGGTGAAGTAGATGCCGAACACCACGAACAGGAAGGCCTGCAGGGGGTGGCGGTTGTCCATTGCGTTGCGGGTCTGGCTCAGGGTTCCAAACAGGTAGCCCGCGATGAAGACCACGCCGAACATCAGGATGCCTTCATACAACCAGCAGGCCATGCGCCGGACCAGGGCGGGAGCTTGCAGGCTCAGGGGGGCAGGTACAGCGCAGGGCTGCGCTTCAGGCGAAGGCAAGGGATGCATGCAAAATTAAGGCGGAGCCGTGAGGGAGGCATCGGGTGCCCCGGGGGCAGCATGGTCGCTGCCCGTTGGTGCGGCCGACAGGGGTGGCAGCGCGGCAGGCACGGCCACAGGCACGTTGACAGGTGCGGTCTCCACGGTGGGCATGGTGGACGGCGCAGGCAAGCCATGGTCGCTCGCCGCGACCGCAGGAGCGGGTGGCACCGGCACCGCAATGCGCGGTGAGAGCGTTTGCAGGGGCGGGATTTTGGGCTGGTTGGGGCGGCTGGGGTTGACTTCTGACGCCGCCGGAATCTGCGCCAGCTTGCGCGGAGACACCGGTCTGAGCGCAGTGGCTGCACCCAGCGGCTTGGGGGCCGCGCGCGCGGCCAGCTGGCGCTTTTCTTCTTCGCTCAGCGCCTGGTAGGCTTCCCATTGGGCGAGCTTGTTGTCGCGTGCCAGGCGATTGGAGTCCGCGTAGTTGAGCCGTGCCTGGTTGCGCTGCTGTGCGCTCAGGCTGGCCCATTCCGTCATGCGGCTGTGCAGTTTTTCCTGTTCCTGCTCTGGCAGCGTCGGGAAAGTCTGGGCCAGGGCGAGCCAACGCCGTTTTTGCACTTCGCTGAGCAGCGCCCAACGTTCCGCCAGCGGATAGAGCGCCAATTTCTGGGGCGTGTTCAGCACTTCCCAGCCTGGGCCAGCGTGGGCTTGCTGGGAGGGTGGGGGCGCCATGCCGGGTGTACTTTTGCCGCCAGACTTGGGCGCCAGTGCGGCGGCGGGAGGCAAGGTGCCGGGCGCCATGCGCACCTGATTGAACACCGCCATGCCGCCTGCTGCGAGCGCACCCAAAAGCACCAAAGCCAGCACGAAGGCTGGCATGGCGGGGCGGGCGTCTGAAGTGCTTGCGTGCATGCAGTAAAAGTGAGTGCAATCAGTTGCTGGTGTTGGCAGTTTTCAGGAACTGCACGAAGCCTGGATCGGAGTAGGCCGCGGGCGGCAGTTCGTCCGTCAACAAGGCGGCATCGACTTCCGCCACCTCGTTCGTGCCATTTTCGTCCTGGGCTGCATTGATCACCACCAGGCCCACCAGCAGGGCCATCAGGGGAATTGCCGAAACCAGTGCATTCCACCAGCCACCCCGATCGTTGCCACCGCCAAGCACCGCGGTGTCGCCCGAATGCAGGACAGCAGGCGCAGCACGCCGTACCTGCACAGTCACTTTGCGTTTGGCCAAGGCCTGCATGCGGGCGGCGCGCAAGCGCTCGGAAATATCGTAGGGCAGGTCGTCCGTTCCACTGGTCAGCCGCGCGGTGACGCGGCGTGCGAAACGATCTGCCGCCATTTCGTTGGGGAGAGTGTTTGCGGTGTTCATGGTTCGATTCCTTTTGCCTTCAGTGCCTTGCTGAGGGTCTGTACTGCACGAAAACAGTGCGTTTTGACGCTGCCTTCCGAGCAGCCCATGGCGGCGGCTGTTTCTGCGACATCCATTTCTTCCCAGTAACGCATCAGGAACGCTTCCCGTTGACGTGCTGGCAACTCCTCGATCTCTGTTTCGATGTCTTTGAACGTCTGTGCACGCCGGGCCAGATCTTCCGCGCTTTCGGCGCGTTCGCCGTTGTCGGGTCCGGCATAGGCTTCGAGCAGATCAAATTCAGTGCCATCCTCTCCGGGGCCCTCAAAGTCGCTCATGCTCGAAAACAGGGCGTTGCGCGTCTTTTGGCGGCGAAACCAGTCCAGCGTGCAGTTCGAGAGAATGCGCTGAAACAGCATGGGCAGTTCGCCCGCGGGCTTGTCTCCGTAATGCTCGGCCAGCTTGAGCATGCTGTCCTGAACGATGTCCAGGGCCGCTTCCTCATTGCGGACGTGGTAGACCGAGCGCTTGAATGCGCGCTTTTCTACACTTTTGAGGAAATCGGAGAGTTCTTGTTCGGTTGCCAAGAGGAATCAGCCCGGCAGGGGCGATGCGGTCATGGAAGAAAGCGCTGTGCTGTGCGCGCAAGCATCTGATTATCGCATTGCGCACCGAATTTTCTGGGAATGGCTGGTTTTGCGTATGTTGCAGTGCGATAATCCGCATTGCAATTCAAAGGCAAACGGGTCACGGTCCGGCGCGGCAATCATCCCGCCCATGTCCTTGGCCTCAAGTTCCGAGCTGGCTTCACAAGAGTCCCTGCAAGGAGCACCCAAGGTTTTTCGTCAGAGAAATTCACAAAGGTTGATCATGGAAATC
>DAOPUP010000030.1:0-12980 GCA_035350655.1 Acidovorax sp.
GGCTACAAGGCGGGCCTGACCTCGCACGCCAAGATGAAGCAGATGGGCGTGACCGACCCGGTGTTCGGCTTTCTGGTGGACGAGTTTGTCGTGCCCGAAGGCGCAGAAATCCAGGTCAGCGACCTGATCCACCCCAAGGTCGAGCCCGAGATCTGCTTCATCACCCGTACCGAGCTCAAGGGCCCCGGCTGCCATATCGGCGCCGTGCTTGCGGCCAGTGACGTGGTGCTGCCCGGCATCGAGGTGATCGACAGCCGCTACCGCGATTTCAAGTTCGACCTCAAAAGCGTTGTGGCCGACAACACCTCGGCCTCGCGCTTCGTGGTGGGCGGGCGCATTGCCTCGGTCCGCGACCTGGACCTGCGCACCCTGGGCGTGGTGCTCGAGAAAAACGGCCAGCCCGTGGCCATGGGTGCCGGCGCTGCGGTGCTGGGGCACCCGGCCGCCGCCGTGGCCATGCTGGTGAATCACCTGGGCCGGCGCGGCCAGTCGCTGCCGGCCGGTTCGCTGGTGCTGTCGGGCGGCATCACCGAGGCCGTGGCAGTGCAGGCGGGCGACAACGTCACGCTGCGCATTCAGAACCTGGGCAGCGTGTCGGTTCGTTTCGTTTAACCACCAAAGAGAGGCAGAAATATGCAACGGAGACAATTCATCGCCACCGGCGTGGGCACCGCCCTGTCGGCCTCCCTGGCACCCTTGTCCGCCTGGTCGCAGGACCTTTGGCCGTCCAAGCCGGTCAAGCTGATCGTGCCGTTCCCGCCTGGTGGGCCCACCGATGTCATGGGACGCACGGCGGCCAAGGTCATGTCCGAGAAGCTGGGTCAGCCCTTCGTGGTGGAGAACAAGGCCGGCGCGGGGGGCAATATCGGCACCGAGGCCATTGCCAAGGCACCCTCCGATGGGTACACCATCGGCCTGTCGGCCATCAGCAGCCTGGCCATTGCGCCGCACCTGTATGCCAAGGTGCCGTTCTCGGTCGAGAAAGACTTTGCGCCGATCTCGCTCGTGGGCACCTCGCCCTGCGTCATCGTCGTGCATCCGAGCGCGCCCTTCAATGACCTCAAGGGCCTGGTGGCCTATGCCAAGGCCCATCCGTCCAAGCTCAATTACGCGACCTCAGGCATCGGCACCAGCAACCACCTGGCGGCCGAGTTGCTGCAGGCCACGGCGGGCATCCAGCTCACCGGCGTGCCGTACAAGGGCTCCAGCCAGATCGTGCCCGACCTGCTCTCGGGCGTGGTGATGATGAGCATGGAAAGCTCGCTGGCGACCACGCTGCAGCACATCAAGGCCGGCAAGCTCAAGGCGATTGCCGTGACGTCGTCCAAGCGCTCGCGGGCGCTGCCGAACGTGCCGACCATCGCCGAGTCGGGCTACCCAGGCTTCGAGGTCGAGACCTGGTTCGGACTGGTGGCCCCCGCCGCAACGCCGCGCGCCATCGTGGACAAACTCCAGGCCGCCTGGAGCGACGGCTCCAAGCTGCCCGATGCCATCCATGCGTTCGATGCCATCTCGGCCGATATCCGGGTCCAGACACCGGCGCAGTTCGCCGATTTCATGCGCACCGAGAACACGCGCTGGGGCGAGTTGATCCGCAAGCTCAACATCAAGCTCGATTGACCTGTCCCATAGAACCAAGGAAACGATATGCCATTTGCCCAGATTTACATGATCGAAGGCCGTACCGAAGACCAGAAAAAGGCTGTGATCGAAAAGGTCACGCAGGCGCTGCACGAGGCCGTGGGTGCGCCCAAGGACAACGTGCGCGTCTGGATCCACGATGTGCCCAAGGAAAACTGGGGCATTGCCGGCGTCAGCGCCAAAGAGCTGGGGCGCTGAGTCGGTTCGACCAGGGCTTGAAATGCGCTTGTTTTCAAAGCAACCAGCGTAGCGTTCCCCTCTGTTTGGAACTTCACCGAGCGTGAGCCCGAATGACCTTCCGCAGAAGGTCCGCTACACGCTTGGGCCCTGATGAACGGCTTGGGATGGATAGAGTGCCGAGCACCATGCCGCTCCATGGCATCGGCCCGGCATGGCCTGCTCGTGAACCCGTTGCGGCGCAGCCGATGGACCGTGATGTCACGAAATATGCGTTCGACCCCGTTCAGCCAGGACACCGGGCCGGGCGTGAAGTGCAAGTAAAACCTCGGGTGCTTGACCACCTTCAGGAGACAAACCAGATGATCGATCTTTGGGATATCCGTTACGTGCGCTTGGGCACGAACGACCTTGATGGAGCCACCCGTTACGCCACGCAGGTGGTCGGGCTGGAGGCTGGCGCCAAGGAGGCCGGCGCGCAGTATTTCCGCAGTGACAGCCGCGACCACACGCTGGTCTATTTCGAGGGCAACTCCGAGGACCATACGGTGGGCTTCGAGTTGCGCGACATGCAGGCGCTGGACGCGGCGGCGGCGCACCTGGAGTCGATCGGGACCGCAGTGAAGGCTGGTTGCGCCAGCGAATGCGAGCAGCGGCGCGTGAAGGCCTTCGTCAATTTTCGCGACCCCACCGGCAACAGCATCGACCTGGTGGTGCAGCCTTTCCACAGCGGGCGCCGGGCCTGACTGTCGCACGACGCGGGCATCACAGATTTCAGCCACATCGGTTTGTGCTCCACGGATCCGGAACGCGACGAAAAATTCTGGACCGGCGTGATGGGCGCGCGCGTGAGCGACCGCATCGGCAAGGCGCCGCTGCTGCGCATCGACGAAGTCCACCACAAGCTCGCGCTGTTCCCCTCCAAAAAGCCAGGGGTTCAGCACATCAACCACCAGGTGGAGTCGATCGACGACATCATGCGCGCCTACTACCGCCTCACGGAAGCGGGTGTGCGCATCGTGTTCGGCCCCGGCCGCCACCCGACCTCAGGCGCGATGTTCCTGTACTTCGAAGGACCGGACGGCATGGTGTACGAGTACTCCACCGGCGTGCGCCATTTCACCCCGGAAGAAGAACGGACCCACCAGCCTCGCCAGTTTCCGATGGCCCCGACCTCGTTTTGCATGTGGGGCTCGCGGCCCGACATTCCCGAGTTCAAGTGAACAGCACCTCCCAGGACGCACCGGCTGTGACCCTGCAAAAAATCAAAACAGCCGCCCGAACCTTTCTCGCGGTGGCCGGGGCCGCCCTGGCGATGAGCACCCTGGCTGCGCCCTTTCCCGGCAAGCCGGTGCGCGTGATCACAGCCTCGTCCGCCGGCAGCGGCCCCGACGCCGCCATGCGCGTGCTGGCGGAAAAGCTCTCGGCCAAGTGGGGCCAGCCGGTGATCGTGGACAACCGTCCGGGTGGCAATGGCTTCATCGCCGTGTCGGCGTTCAGGCAGGCGACGCCCGACGGCCATGAGCTGATCAACCTGGACAGCAGCCACATCACGACCCACCCGCACACCTTCTCGCGGCTGCCCTACGACCCGCAGAAGGACTTCGCCCCGATCCGCCCGATCCTGCTGACGGACTTCTTCGTGGTGGTCGGCAAGGACAGTCCCTACAAGTCGTTGGACGATATCGTCGCGGCGGCCAAGGCCTCCAAGGGCCAACTGACCTACGGCTCGTGGTTCAACGGCAGCCCCGGCCATTTGGGCGGGTTGCGCCTGCAGGCGCAGCAGGGCGTGGACATGCTCCATGTGCCGTTCAAGGAAATGCCGCAGCTCTATAGCGCGGTGGCGACGCAGGAAGTCCAGTGGGCCCTGGGCAGCCTGGCCAGCGCGGGCCCGCTGGAGAAGGCCGGCAAGGTGCGCTTCATCGGCGTGGCTGCGCCGCAGCGTTCGCCCTTCTTCCCCGATCTGCCTTCGAGCAGCGAGTCGGCCGTCGCCAAGGGTTACGAGGTCAACGCCTGGGTAGGCCTGTTCGCGCCCAAGGGCCCGCCCAAGGAGGTGCGCGAGAAGATCGCCGCCGACATCAAGGACGTGATGGCCCAGCCCGACCTGGTCGACCGCTACCGCAACCTTGGCTACGTGCCGATGCACCTGACGCCCGACGGCTTCGAGGCCCGTATTGCCACCGAGATCAAGGCCTGGTCCAAAATCATTTCGGATGCCAGGATCCGCCTTGATTGAGATACGCATGAACGACATATCGACCGACACCGCAGGCCCGGGCCTGCAGGCGTTCCGCCTGGACGGCCGCGTCGCCGTGATCACGGGTGGCGCGGCTGGCATCGGGCTGGCCACGGCGCGCCTGATGGCGCAGGCCGGCGCGCGCATCGCCATTCTGGACCGCAATGAGGACGCCGGCGCCAGCGCCGTGGCGCAACTGCCTGGCGCGTTTTTCGTGCCGCTGGACGCCTCCAGCGAGACCTCTATCGAGGGCGCCTTCGCCGCCGTGGCGCGCGAGGCCGGGCGCATCGATATCCTCGCCAACAACGCCGGGATGTCGATCCGCAAGTCGTCGGCGGAGATCTCGCTGGCCGAGTGGAACCAGGTGATGGCCCTGAACGTGACGGGTTCGTTCCTGTGCGCTCGCGCAGCAGTGGCTCGCATGCCAGCGCAGGGCGGCAGCATCGTGAATACCGCCTCGATCATGGGTTTGTCGGGCGGCGGGCCCTACCCCAACCCGTCGTACCACGCCTCCAAGGGCGCCGTCGTCAACCTGACCCGGTCGCTGGCCATGGAGTGGGCGTCGCGCGGCATTCGCGTCAACGCGGTCGCTCCGACCTGGACCGAAACCGGCTTCATCGGCAACCTCAGCGGTGCGGCGCTGGCAGCGGCACAGGCCGCCACTCCGCTGGGCCGCATCGCCCAGGCCCATGAAGTGGCCAGCGCCATCCTGTTCCTGGCGAGCCCGGCATCGGCCATGGTGACCGGGCATGTGCTGGCCGTCGACGGCGGCTTCCTCGCGCAGTGAACAACGAGCCGCAAACCTGGGCGCGCCGGGTGAAGATGCAGCACCTGCGTGCGGTGCTGGCGGTTGCCGATTCCACCAGCCTCGCGCAGGCGGGCGAACGCCTGGGTCTGACGCAGCCGGCCGTGACCAAGATCCTGCACGAGGTGGAGTCCTCCCTGGGCCTGCAACTGTTCGCGCGTTCCAGCCGCGGCACGGTGTGCACCGAGGCCGGCCGCCAGATGGCCGAGCGGTTGCGGCTGGTGTTCAGCCAACTCGACCAGACGGTCCAGACCCTGCGCGACGAGACCGAAGGGCTGAGTGGGCGCGTGACGGTGGGCGCCCTGATCGCCGGTGCCGCTTCGCTGCTGCCGCATGCCATCGCCCGGTTGCAGGCGCAGCGTCCGGGCATTCGCATCGCGATCATTGAAGGCACCTACGACTACCTGATCCCGCTGCTGCGCCAGGGCGTGCTGGACCTCATCGTCGGACGCCTGCCCAAGTTCGAATACCGCGAAGGCCTGGCGGTGGAAGCGCTCTACCAGGAACAAGTCGCGCTGGTCGTGCGCCCAGGGCACCCGGTGCTCGACTGCGGCGCGCTCACCCTGGCCGCGCTGCAAGCCTGGCCCTGGATCATGCCGCTGCCGGACACGACGCTGCGGCAGCTGATCGAAGCCATCTTCCACGACCTGCGGCTGGACATGCCGACCGTGCGCTGCGAGTCGGTGTCGGTGGTGTCCAACCGGGCCATGATCTTGCAGACCGACTGCATCTGCGCGTTCCCCAAGGAAGTCGTGCAGTTCGAGCTCGACCACGGCCTGCTGGTGCAGCTTGATGTCGGGCAGGTGCTGGATTTTGGGCCGGTCGGGTTGTCGTACCGCAAAGGCGCCAGCCCGTCCCCGGCAGCGCAGGCCTTGCTCGAGGCCCTGCGCCAGGCCTGAGGCGACCGGGGTGCCGGCCTGGCGGGTCAGGTCATTCCAAAAAGGAATTGCCGGGGTCGAACTATTCATTTCCCTGCATGGCACTGTCTTCCTAGACTACCCGGGAACCTGCCCTTGCGTGCAGGTGAACCCTTACAAAACAGGAGACAGCCTTGAAAAAAACCCCTCTCGCGGCCCTCGCCGTCGCCGCTCTGTCGATCGCGCTGGCTGGCCCCGTCCGTGCCGCCGACCCCGTAAAGATCGGCTTCATGGCCGAACTGTCCGGCCCCCAGGCCGCCCTTGGCCAGGACAAGCTCGACGCCTTCATGATGGTGGTCGAGCGCAACGGCGGCAAGCTCGGCGGCGTGCCGGTGCAGATCGTGCGCCGCGACACGCAGCTCAAGCCCGAAGTGGCCAACCAGATCGCTGACGAACTGGTCGAAAAGGAAAAGGTCGCGATCGTGACCGGCTTCTCGTTCTCCAACATCCTGATGGCCGTGAACCGCAAGCTGACCTCGGCCGGCGTCGTGGTGGTGGGCTCGGGTGCCGGTCCGGCGCCCCTGGCCGGTGCCCAGTGCTCGACCAACCTGTTCCTGATGTCCAAGCAGAACGACCAGTTCGCCGAAACCATGGGCATGTATGCCATGACCAAGGGCTACAAGCGCGTCGTGGCCATGGCCCCCAACTACCAGGCCGGCAAGGATTTCGTGGGGGGCTTCAAGCGCACCTACACGACCCCGCTGGCCGACGAGGTCTACACCCCCCTGAACCAGCTGGACTTCTCCGCCGAGCTCGCCCGCATCGCCGCTGACAAGCCCGACGCCGTCTACGCTTTCTACCCGGGTGGCCTGGGCGTGAGCTTCGTGCGCGCCTACCAGCAGGCGGGCCTGATGTCCAAGATTCCGCTGCTGTCGGTGTCCACCGTCGATGGCACCACGCTGCCCGCCTTGAAGGACTCGGCGGTCGGTGCCATGCACGCCTCGGCCTGGGGCCCGGACCTCGCGAACCCGGCCAACGCCCGCTTCGTGGCCGACTTCACGGCCAAGTACAAGCGCATCCCGTCGGAGTACGCCGCCCAGTCGTATGACGCGGCGCTGCTGATCGACTCGGCGCTGGCCAAGGTCAAGGGCAACGTCAAGGACACCAAGGCCTTGACGGCAGCCATGCGCGCGGCCGACTTCAACTCCGTGCGCGGCAAGTTCAAGTTCAACACCAACCAGTTCCCGATCCAGGACTTCTATGTGTTCAGCGTGGTCAAGGATGCCCAGGGCAACACCACCCTCAAGACCGTGAGCAAGACCCTGACCGACGCGCGCGACGCCTACTACGGCGACTGCCCGCTGAAGTAAGCCCCCTCACGCCTTCGCTGCCGCGGGCCGCGCGGCGGGTGCGCCACGCACCCGCCCGCCACCGGCCTCGGCCACTTTCCTTTTCCCGCTGCTTTCGCCAGGAACGCCCATGGTGTGGACTCTCTTTTTCTCGCAGGTGCTCAACGGCATTCAGTTGGGCATGCTGCTGTTCCTGCTGGCCGCTGGCTTGACGCTGGTGTTCGGCATCATGAACTTTGTCAACCTCAGCCACGGCTCCTTCTACATGATGGGTGCCTACTTCGCGGCGGCCACGCTGGCACGCACCGATTCCTTCCTGCTGGCCGGCCTGGCCGGTGTGGTGGGCGCCATGGCGCTGGCCTGGGTGATCGAGCGGGTGGCCTTGCGCCGTCTCTACAGCCATGACCACCTGAACCAGGTATTGGCCACGCTGGGCCTGATCATGTTCTTCAACGAACTGGTGCGCATGATCTGGGGATCGCAGCCGCTGTTCACCGCGCCGCCCTCCTGGGCCAGCGGCAACTTCGCGTTCGGCGATATCGGCTACCCCTCCTACCGTCTGTTGATCATCGGCGCTGGCGCTGCCGTGGCCGTGGGCAGCTACCTCCTGATCCACCGCACCCGCATCGGCATGCTGGTGCGCGCCAGCTCGACGCATGCCGACATGGTGGCGGCGCTGGGCGTCAACGCCCGCCTGCTCAATACCGCCTTGTTCAGTGTGGGCGCCGGCCTGGCCGCCCTGGCCGGCTGGCTGGTCGGCCCGATCGTGTCGGTGCAGTCGGGCATGGGCGACACCGTGCTGATCCTGGCGCTGGTGGTGATCGTGATCGGCGGCATCGGATCCATCCGCGGTGCGTTCTATGCGTCGCTGGCCGTCGGCCTGGTGGACACCATGGGCCGCGCCTACATGCCGCAGATCCTGCGCGGCTTCCTGGACCGCAATGTGGCCGATGCTGCCGGTCCGGCGCTCGCCTCGATGCTGATCTATCTGTTCATGGCTGCGATCCTCGCCGCCAAGCCCGATGGCCTGTTTCCCGTCAAACGCTGAGCACCCCCATGACTCCCGAAAACCTTGACTGGCGCACCCCGCGCCCCTGGCTGGCCGCGCTGCTGATCGGCGGCCTGCTGCTGGTGCCGACCATTTCCTCCTGGCTGGGGCAAAGCTTCTACCTGTCCTTTGCGACCCGCATCGTGATCTATGCCCTGGCGGCGACCGGGCTCAACCTGATCCTCGGCTACGGCGGCCTGGTCAGCCTGGGTGGCTCGCTGTTCGTCGGCGTGGGTGCCTACGCTGTGGGTATTTCCGCCTTCCACGGCCTGACCAACGGCTGGGCCCAACTGGGCATCGCCCTGGTGATCACGCTGGTCATCGCCGTCGGCTGCGGCCTGGTGTCGCTGCGCACGCGCGGCATCGGCTTCATCATGATCACCCTGGCGTTCGGGCAGATGTTCTATTTCCTGACCGTGAGCCTGAAACAGTACGGCGGCGACGACGGCCTGCCCGTCGAACAACGCAGCGTGTTCAACCCGCTGCCCGCGCTCGACAGCAAGGTCGCGCTGTACTACCTGGCCCTCGCGGTGCTGCTGGTGGTGATGTATGCCACCTGGCGCCTCGTGCACAGCCGCTTCGGCTACGTGCTGCGCGGCTTCCAGTCGAACGAGCGGCGCATGCTGGCTGCCGGTTACCCGCGCCTGCGCTACCAGCTGACGGCGTTTGTGCTGTCGGCGCTGGTGTGCGCGCTTGCCGGCGTCCTGCTGGCCAACCTGACTTCCTTCACCTCGCCGTCCTACCTGTCCTGGCAGGCCTCGGGCGAGTTGCTGCTGATGGTCGTGCTCGGCGGCATGGGCACCGTGATCGGCCCGGTGCTGGGCGCGGTGGTGCTGCTGGTGCTGGAGGAATCGCTCTCGGGCATCACCCAGCACTGGATGATCGTGCTCGGCCCGGTGATCCTGGTCGTGGCGCTGGTGTCCAAGCAGGGCCTATGGGGTGCCGTACTGCAGTGGAAGGCGCGCGAGCACACCGCCGCGGCCCCGCCGCCGTCTGCCAGCAGCGTGCCCGTCGCGACGGAGGGCACGGCATGAGCTTCCTGTCCATCACCGGGCTGGTCAAGCGCTTCGGCGGCCTCGTTGCCACCGACCGCTTCCACCTCGAACTGCCCAAGGGCGAGTTGCATGCCCTGATCGGCCCCAACGGCGCCGGCAAGACCACGCTCATGGGCCAGATCACCGGCGAGTTGGCGCCTAGCGAAGGCGACATTCGTCTGGACGGCCAGAGCATTCTGGGCTGGGACGCGCCACGGCGCGCCCTGGCCGGCATCGCCCGCTCCTACCAGATCACCCAGTTGCTCAAGGGCTTTAGCGTGCTGGAGAACGTGCAGATGATGGTGCAGGCGCGCCAGGGGCACTCGTTTCGCTTCTGGGGCCCCGTGGGCCGCCAGGGCGACATCGTGCAGCCGGCCATGGAGGCCCTGGACCACATGGGCCTGGCGCACCGCGCCCATGACGACGTGATGGCCCTGGCACACGGCGAGCACCGCCAGCTGGAGCTGGCCATGGCGCTGGCCATGAAGCCGCGCTTGCTTCTGCTGGACGAGCCCCTGGCCGGCATGAGCCAGGCCGAGTCGGCCACCATGATCGATCTGCTCAAGCGGCTCAAGGGCCACTACACGATCCTGCTGGTCGAGCACGACATGCAGGCCGTCTTCAGTCTGGCCGACCGTATCTCCGTGCTCGTCTACGGCCGCGCCATCGCCTGCGACACGCCCTCGGGCATCCAGCGCGACGAGGATGTGCGCCGGGCCTACCTGGGCGACGAATGACCCACCCATCCACTTCAAACGCCATGGAATCACTTTTGGAAGTCACCCAGCTGCAGGCGCGCTACGAGCGCAGCCAGGTGCTGCACGGCGTGGGGTTTGCCCTGCGCGAAGGTGAAATCATCACCCTGCTCGGCCGCAACGGCATGGGCAAGTCCACCTCGATCAAGTGCGTGATGGGTCTGCTGGCGCCGCACTGCGGCGAAGTGCGCTTCGCCGGTGAGCGCATCGACGGCAAGCCAGCCTTCGAGGTCGCGCGCCGCGGTCTCGGGCTGGTCCCGGAAGGGCGCCAGATCTTCCCCACGCTCACCGTGGAGGAGAACCTGCTGGCCACCGCCGCCAACCGCCACCGTAGCGCGAACCCGTTCGATCTGGACCGCGTCTACGCGTTCTTCCCGCGCCTGCGCGAGCGCTGTCGCAACATGGGCAACCAGCCGTCTGGCGGCGAGCAGCAGATGCTGGCCATCGGCCGCGCGCTCATGACCAACCCGCGCCTGTTGATCCTGGACGAAGCCACCGAAGGACTCGCGCCGCTGGTGCGGGCCGACATCTGGCGCGTGCTGGGCGAGTTGCGCAAGACGGGCATGTCGATGATCGTTGTCGACAAGAACCTTGCCGCCTTGATGCCGCTGGCCGACCGCCACTACGTGATCGAAAAAGGCCACGTGGTCTGGTCCGGTAGCAGCGATGCCCTGTCGCAGCAGTCCGAGCATGTGGAGCAGTTCCTGGGGGTCTGAAGCCCGCCGACGGCCCCCCTCGCTGCGCATTCCTCTCCCATACCGATTGATTTTTCATGACTTCCTGTTCTTCCCCCCCGCTGGTGCCCCAAGACACCCAGCGCGTGCTGCGGCAGGCTGCGCGCGCCCTGGGCCGTCATGGCCTGGCCCATGCCTACGGCCACTGCAGCCTGCGGCTGGACGACAAGCATTTCCTGGTGTGCGCCCCCCGTCCGCTCGGACTGATGGGCACGGATGACGAGGGCACGGTCGTAGCCATCGACGCGCCCGACCTGCCGCCCGGCGTATTGGGCGAAGTGCGCATCCACCGCGAGATCTACCGGGCCCGCCCGGACGTCGGCGGCATCACCCGCACCATGCCGCGCCACACCATGGCCCTGTCGGTCATGCGCCGCACGCCGCGCGTTCTGCACGGCATGAGCGCCTACCTGTCGCCCGGCGTGGCGCTGTGGGACGACCCGCAACTGATTCGCACGGACGAACAGGCCGTGGCGCTGGCCCGCCTGCTGGCGGACCGCACCGCCCTGTGCATGCGTGGCAACGGTGCCGTGGTTGCCGGCCCCAACCTGCAGGAGGCGGTGGTGCTGACCTGGTACCTCGAAGATGCCGCCCGCATCGAGATGGAGTGCCTGCCTGAATCGGCACAGGTGGTGGAGCTCAATTGCGAAGAGGCCAACCGCCGCAAGACGCGCGAAGGCCGCATCTTTGAGCGCATGTGGGACTACCTGACAACTGGAGATCCGGAATGAACGTGAACGATTCACCGCAACCGCAAGCCGCCACCACCGTGGCCATCCTCGGCGCGGGCACCATCGGCGCCAACTGGGCCGCCTTCTTCGCCCTGCGCGGTCTGCAGGTGCGCGTGGCCGACCCGGCGCCGCATGCGGCGGCCGCTGTCGCCACGGCGCTGGAGCGGGCGCGGCCGGTCATGGCCGCCCTGGGCCAGCTCGCGTCGCAGCCCACCCTGCCCACTGTGGTGACCGACGTGGCGCAGGCGGTGCAAGGTGCCGACCATATCCAGGACGCGCTGCCCGAAGACCTCGATCTCAAGCGCCGTGTCTACGCGCAGGTCGAAGCCGTCGCCTCGCCCCGCGCGCTGATCGCTTCCAGCTCCTCGGGGCTGCTGCCCTCGCAGCTGCAGGAGGGGCTGCTCCACCCCGAGCGGCTGCTGGTGGCCCATCCCAACAACCCGCCCTATCTGATGCCGCTGGTGGAACTGGTCGGCGGCCGCCAGACTGCCACCTGGGCGATGGACGAGGCCGAAGCCTTCTATCGCGCCCTGGGCAAGCAGACTGTGCGCCTGCGCCGCGAGGTGACGGGGCATATCGTCAACCGGCTGCAGGCGGCGCTGTGGCGCGAGGCCGTGCACCTGGTGGCCGAGGGTTATGCCTCGGTGGCGGATGTCGACCTCGTCGTCACCGAGGGCCTGGGCGCGCGCTGGGCCGTGTGCGGGCCGCACCAGATCTTCCACCTCTCGGGCGGCGACCAGGGCATGGCCGGCTTCATCGATCGCCTGGGTCCCGCGGTGCACAGCTGGTGGGCCGACCTCGGCTCGCCGCAGCTGGACGAAGCCACCTGCCGGACCCTTATTGAAGGCATGGCGCAGGCCACCGGCGGGCGCAGCTATGCCGAGCTGGCGCGTGCGCGCGACGAACAGGTGATCGCGCTGCTGGCCACCCGCCGACAGGCCCGCGAACTGTCGCAGGACTGATGGGGGCGTCGCTCGCCTGCGCTTCATGCGCAGGGCGGCGAACCCTGCCCAGGAAAGCGGCGCGTATTGGCGCGGCATCGTGCCTGCGCTACGGAGCTGGGGCGCCGAGCCGGTTCGGTCACTGACCGAGTTGCTTTTGATTTGATAGCTGCCAGCGCTTATTTAATAAGCACTAGCGCTGTATTTGATGTGAATCCTGTCACAGGTTGGTGGCAGCGACCACTTCGGCCATGTCGGTCAGGCCTTGCAGCACCTTGT
The DNA here is from genome assembly GCA_035350655.1 of Acidovorax sp. GTDB lineage: Bacteria > Pseudomonadota > Gammaproteobacteria > Burkholderiales > Burkholderiaceae_C > Acidovorax. The sequence continues at coordinate 12,588 of DAOPUP010000030.1, forward strand.
CGATGCCATCCTGTCGCAGGGTGCGCATGCCAGCGGCCAGGGCGGCATGCCGAATGTCGGACGCGGGGGCACGATGGCGAATGTGCTGGCGGATGGGGTCGTCGCTGAGCATCAGCTCATGGATGCCCAGCCGTCCGTGGTAGCCGTGGTTCTCGCACTCGGGGCAGCCTACCGCGCGCCACAGGCGCAGATTGCCGGTGGCATCGCCATACTGCCTGCGCCACTGCGCTACCTGTGCACTGCGCGCCTGGGGCGTGTTGTTGGTGCCGCTGGCAAGGTATTGCGAGGCCAGGTCCGTCAGGGTGTCCTCGCTGGCCACCAGGGGTTCGCGGCAAGTCGTGCACAGGCGCCGCACCAGGCGCTGGGCCAGGATGGCCAGCAGCGAGTCCGAGA
>DAOPUP010000031.1:0-12753 GCA_035350655.1 Acidovorax sp.
TCAAGATTGCCATGCCCCTGATGCTGGCCTGGTGGTTCCAGAAGCGTGAGGGGCAGCTGAGGCCGCTGGATTTCGCGGCGGCGGGGCTTTTGCTGGTCATTCCCGTGGGGCTGATCATGAAGCAGCCCGACCTGGGCACCTCGCTGCTGGTGCTGGCGGCGGGTCTGTCGGTGATCTTTTTTGCCGGACTTTCCTGGAAACTGGTGCTGCCCCCGGTGTTGCTCGGCGGCGTGGGCATTGTGCTGCTGGTTTCCCTGGAGCCCCAGCTGTGCGCCGAAGGTGTGCGCTGGTCGATCCTGCACGACTACCAGCAGCAGCGCATCTGCACCTTGCTGGACCCCTCGCGCGACCCGCTGGGCAAGGGTTTTCACATCATCCAGGGCATGATTGCCATTGGCTCGGGGGGCCTCTTTGGCAAGGGGTTCATGGCGGGTACGCAGACCCATCTCGAGTTCATTCCCGAGCGCACCACCGACTTCATCTTTGCTGCATTTTCGGAAGAGTTCGGCCTGGCCGGCAATCTGTTCCTGATCCTGTGCTTCTTGCTGCTGGTATGGCGCGGGCTGGCCATCGCCGTCGGTGCAACGACCCTGTTCGGGCGGCTCATGGCAGGGGCGGTTTCGATGATTTTCTTCACCTATGCCTTCGTGAACATGGGCATGGTCAGCGGGATCTTGCCTGTGGTGGGCGTGCCGCTGCCTTTCATCAGCTATGGCGGCACGGCCATGGTCACGCTGGGGCTAGCGCTGGGTATTCTGATGTCGGTGGCGCGGGCGCAGCGCATGGATCCCAAGGACGTCCGGCCGGCGCTGTGAGCGGGTTGCCCGGTGGTGCATTGCGCGATGGGGGGGGGCTCAAGGGTACAAACCGGGTGCCAACCGTGTCTTGGCCTATCTCCGGAGATATTACCCATGGCGTCAAGGTTTGAGCTGAAGAAATCCAAGAACGACAAGTTCGTCTTCCATCTGCTGGCAGACAACGGGCAGGTCCTTCTGACCAGCGAGCTTTACGACTCCAAGGCCAATGCCCTCCATGGCATGGAGTCGGTCAAGAAGCATGCGCCTGACGGTGGCCGCTATGGACGGCTTTGCGCCAAGGATGGGTCGCCCTATTTCACGCTCAAGGCGGGCAATGGCCAGGTCATTGGTCTGAGTTCGATGTTTTCGGGCGAGAAGGCCCGGGACGCTGCTATCGAAGCAGTCAGGGCCAATGCACCGGGGGCCGTGACCGTCGACCAGACCGCGTAGCTGTGCCCCACCTTCGCGTGCGTCCCTGCGCCGCGCAGGGCATGGCGGCACGCCTAAAATGCGTCGCATGTCCTCACGCTCCCCCTCTGCCGCGCCGCAGCGCGCGTCCACCTTGCAGCGCATTGATGTTGCGCGCCAGTTGCTCCTGACTCCTTTTGGTCTCGACGAAACCCATCTGGCGCGTGCGCTGGCCGAGATTCGCAGCCACCAGGTGGACGATGCCGACCTGTATTTCCAGTACACCCGCAGCGAGGGCTGGAGCCTGGAGGAGGGCATCGTCAAGACCGGTTCTTTTTCCATTGACCAGGGCGTGGGCGTGCGTGCCGTCAGCGGCGAGAAAACAGCCTTTGCCTATTCCGACGACATTTCGGCCGCCTCGCTGCTCGATGCGGCGCGCACGGTGCGGTCGATTTCGACTGTAGCCCAGGCGGGTCGTTCGCGGGTAGCTGCTAAAAAAATAGCAAACGGGCGCAGCCTCTATCCGGGAGTGGATCCCATCTCCACGCTGGACAGCACGGCCAAAGTGGACCTGTTGGGGCAGGTGGAGCAGTTGGCCCGCGCCAAGGATCCGCGCGTGGCCCAGGTCATGGCCGGTCTGGCCAGCGAATACGACGTGGTGCTGGTGGCCCGCGCGGACGGCACCCTGGCGGCGGACGTGCGGCCGCTGGTGCGGCTGTCGGTGACCGTGATCGCCGAGCACAACGGGCGCCGTGAAATGGGCTCGGCCGGCGGCGGCGGACGCTTCGGCCTGGCGTATTTCGATGAAGCGCAGATTGCCCGTTATGTGGACGAAGCGGTGAATGCGGCCCTGGTCAATCTGGAGTCGCGCCCCGCGCCCGCCGGTGAGATGACGGTGGTGTTGGGCCCCGGCTGGCCCGGCATCCTGCTGCACGAGGCCATCGGCCATGGGTTGGAGGGGGATTTCAACCGCAAGGGCTCCAGTGCCTTCAGTGGCCGCATCGGCCAGCGCGTGGCGGCCAAGGGGGTCACGGTGCTCGATGATGGCACCATCGCCGACCGGCGCGGCTCGCTCAACGTGGACGACGAGGGCAACACCAGCCAGCGCAATGTGCTGATCGAGGATGGCATTTTGAAGGGCTACATCCAGGATTCGCTCAACGCCCGCTTGATGGGTGTGGCACCCACGGGCAACGGCCGGCGCGAGAGCTATGCGCACATCCCCATGCCGCGCATGACCAATACCTACATGCTGGGCGGCGACAAGGACCCCCAGGAGATCGTGGCCAGCATGAAGAAGGGTCTGTACGCCACCAATTTCGGTGGCGGGCAGGTGGACATCACTTCCGGCAAGTTCGTGTTTTCGGCCAGTGAGGCCTACTGGGTGGAAAACGGCAAGATTCTTTACCCGGTCAAGGGGGCGACCATCGTGGGCAGCGGCCCCGAGTGCCTCAAGCGCGTCAGCATGATCGGCAACGACATGAGGCTGGACAGCGGCGTAGGCACCTGTGGCAAGGAGGGGCAGAGCGTCCCGGTGGGCGTGGGCCAGCCCACCCTGCGGATCGACGGACTGACAGTGGGCGGAACGGCCTGATACGGCGCGGTCGGCTCCCAGGGCTGCTTTTACGCACCATCAAAGGCATGCCTGCGTCGCCTCTCGGATTGCAGCCAACACACCAGTCGTTTGGCGACGTCAGCCGTTTTCTGTGTGAACGTGTGGCCGACGAGCACTCCCGCCAGCTGCGTGACCGCCTGGGTGCGCTGTCCAAGCGCATTGACGCACTGGCTCGCCTGCGTCGGACGGAAACCGATGTCCACGCCATTACCCGTCGCGTGGTGGATCTGGGGCGGTATGTCAGGGCGCACCAGTTTTTTCTCACGCAGCTGGGCTTCGCCTGGCACGCGTTGTATGAGTTCGATGCCTACCAGCAGGCACTGCGGGAGTTGCGCACGGCCATCGCTGCGTGGCAGCAGGCGCTGGAGCATCACAGTCCTCGCGAGCGCGCCTGCTTTCGTCAATTTGAATTGCTGGCCTGGCGTGCGCTGGGCGAGGCCTTGCTGCTGATCGACATGTATGAGCGGCTTGATGATCCCCAGTACGCTGTGCCTGGTACCCTGCCACGGCAGCGGTCGCGCTGGCAGCGCGTGCGGGACTGGTTGCGGCGTCTGCGTCGCTAGGCCTTCGTCAGATCTGGAAATGCTGGGCACCTGTCGGTCGAGCGAACTTTCCGCAACGGGCTTGTGCTGCGGCCCTTTGGGGCCTAGTTGTCGCCACACCACAGTGCCAAGCGCTTGCTGCAGTGCGGCAGGCACTGTGCTACATTGATTCCCATGTCAAATCGTTGTGCGTTTTATTTTTGGTTTTGGATCTCAGTCCCCGGCGGATGAGAGGACAACGCGCAAGCCCACAAACCTCCCCATACCAACCGCCGATGCTGAAAAGCCCGGCGGTTTTTGTTTTTCAGACCCTTTTACATTTCACTCCACGAGGAAGCCACCATGACGGCCCAAGCCACCCCCGCCAGCGATGCCTGGTACCGCAGCGTCGACAAAACCAGCCAGACCGACGACGAACGTATCAAGGACATCACCGTGTTGCCGCCTCCCGAACACCTGATCCGCTTTTTCCCCATCAGTGGAACGCCGGTGGAAGCGCTGATCACCCAGACCCGCAAGAACATCCACCACATCATGGCTGGCAAGGATGACCGCCTGCTGGTGGTGATCGGCCCCTGCTCCATCCATGATCCCGCCGCGGCGCTGGACTATGCCCGCCGCCTGGCTTCGGTGCGTGCCCAGTACGCCGACACGCTGGAGATCGTGATGCGCGTGTATTTCGAAAAGCCTCGCACCACGGTGGGCTGGAAGGGCCTGATCAACGACCCCTATCTGGACGAGAGCTACCGCATCGACGAAGGCCTGCGCATCGCGCGCCAGTTGCTGATCGAGATCAATCGCCTGGGCATCCCGGCGGGCAGCGAATTTCTGGATGTGATCTCGCCCCAGTACATCGGCGACCTCATTTCCTGGGGCGCGATCGGCGCACGCACCACCGAAAGCCAGGTGCACCGCGAACTGGCCTCGGGCTTGTCGGCGCCCATCGGTTTCAAGAACGGCACGGACGGCAACATCCGCATCGCCACCGACGCCATCCAGTCGGCCAGCCGGGGCCACCATTTCCTGTCGGTGCACAAGAATGGCCAGGTGGCCATTGTCCACACCAAGGGCAACAAGGACTGCCACGTGATCCTGCGTGGCGGCAAGGCGCCCAACTACGACGCAGCCAGTGTGGCCGCTGCCTGCAAGGACCTGGAAGCCGCCAAGCTGCCCGCCACGCTGATGGTCGATTGCAGCCATGCCAACAGCAGCAAGCAGCATGAAAAGCAGTTGGATGTGGCGCATGACATCGCGGGCCAGATTGCTGGTGGATCGCGCAGCGTTTTCGGCCTCATGATCGAAAGCCACCTGAACGCTGGTGCACAGAAGTTTTCTCCGGGCAAGGACCTGCCCGGTGCGCTGGAGTATGGCAAAAGCATCACCGATGCCTGCCTGGGCTGGGACGATTCACTGCAGGCGTTGGCCGAACTCTCGGCTGCCGTGGTGGCCCGCCGCGCTCGCTGATCTGGCACCAGCGGTGTAAGCTCAAGCCTCTGCGGGGTGCGCGCCAGTGGTGCGGCCCCGGCCCTTGCCGCCCCATAGCGCCAGAAAGGCAACCCATCATGCATAGCGAAGTGTCGGTTCAACTCACCGTAAACCAGGAATTCCGTTTTGATCTGCAGGGGCAGGAGCCCATGGCGCACGAAGCCGGGCGCCGCTGGCTCGACGATCAGTTCGTCGCTCTCGATTGTGAACCCCTGCGCGCCAGCGGCAAGGTGCTGCTGGCCGACAAAGTGCTGACCGTGGCGCGTGCCGCAGGCAGCCCGTTGTTCAGTGACCCGGTGTGGTCGCGTGACTTCGCCCGCGCTGCCAGTGCTGCACTGGCAAAACCCGTGGTGCGGGTGGACGTGCCAGCCATGGCTGTTACCTTCTGAAAATCAGGTAAAAATAGCCGCTAGACCTTATTCAATAAGCGGTAGTTGCTATATTTATAATAGTGCTTGCAGCAGCCGTTCGTGCACCCCACCGAAGCCGCCATTGCTCATGCAAATGATATGGTCGCCGGGTTGCGCCGCTTGCCGGACCTGGCTGACCAGGGTGTCGATGTCTGGCGCCGTCTGTGCGCGCTGGCCAGGGCCCACGCCCAGTGGCGCCAAGGCCGCGGCGGCATCCCAGTCCAGCCCGGCCGTGTGGCAAAAGGCCAGGTCGCAGGGCTCCAGCGCCCAAGGCAACTGACTTTTCATGGCGCCCAGTTTCATGGTGTTGCTGCGCGGTTCGAACACCGCCAGGATGCGCGTATCCGGCCCCAGGCTGCGGCGCAGCCCGTCCAGCGTGGTGCGCAGCGCCGTGGGGTGGTGCGCGAAATCGTCGTACACGGCGATGCCATTGACCGTGCCGCGCAACTCCATGCGGCGTTTGACATTCTGGAAATCGCCCAGCGCCTGCGCCGCCTGTTGCATTGGCACGCCGACATGGTGGGCCGCTGCGATGGCCGCCAGCGCATTGAGCTGGTTGTGCACGCCCGTCAGGCTCCATTGCACGCGGGCCACGGTCCGGCCCTGGTGCAGCACGTCAAAGGCCTGCGGATCGCCCGCGGCAGAAAAATCGCTCACCGCAGCGCCGAAGCTGCTCACCGTGCTCCAGCAACCCATGTGTAGTACACGTGCGAGGCTTTCTTCTAGCCCGTTGAACACCACGCGGCCCGAAGGCGGCACGGTGCGCACTAGGTGGTGAAACTGGCGTTCGATGGCGGCCAGATCATCAAAAATGTCGGCGTGGTCGAATTCCAGGTTGTTCAGCACGGCCGTGCGTGGACGGTAGTGGACGAACTTGCTGCGCTTGTCGAAGAAGGCGGTGTCGTATTCGTCGGCCTCGATCACAAACAGCGGACTGCGGCCCAGCGGTCCGTCGCCTGCGCGGGGGCGCTCCAAGGCCCCCAGACGGGCAGACACCCCGAAGTTCAGCGGCACGCCACCAATCAGGAAGCCTGGCTGCAGCCCGGCGCTTTCCAGAATCCAGGCCAGCATCGACGTGGTGGTGGTCTTGCCGTGGGTTCCCGCCACCGCCAGCACATGCCGGCCCTGCAGTACCTGTTCAGCCAGCCACTGCGGGCCGCTGGTGTAGGGCAGGCCCGCATCGAGGATGGCTTCCATGACGGGAAACTTCGGGCTGCCGTCGGCCAGTCGGGCCCGGCTGACCACATTGCCTACCACGAACATATCGGGGCGCAGCGCCAGCTGCTCGGTGCCAAATCCTTCGATCAGATCGATGCCCAGGGCCCGCAACTGGTCGCTCATGGGGGGGTAAACACCTGCATCGCATCCCGTGACCTTGTGTCCGGCTTCGCGGGCCAGCGCGGCCAGGCCCCCCATGAAGGTGCCGCAGATCCCCAGTATGTGTATGTGCATGGGCGCAGATTCTAAGGTTCAGGAAGAACAGGTCCCGCGCGCCTGATCGGTATGCGCGTGATGCTATGAAAAACATAGTTTCTCTCGAAGCGATAGGGGCACAATGGCCATCCCGGCGCCGGGCCATGCGGGTTGGCGTGGCGGTCGGTCATCGGTTGGCGCCACAATAGCGGCTCCAACGCCATCCAATTGCGCCATGCCATCATCTTTGAGCGCCGAGATCGCCAGCACCACCGCCCGGTTGGTCGTGGAAGAGGGGCTGGAGTGGGGCCCCGCCAAGCGCCGCGCCGTGCGCGAGCTCGGACTGCCGGCGCGCACCCCCCTGCCCGACAACGACGCGGTGGAAGACGCCGTGCGCGAATACATCGCACTTTTTTGTGCCGACACCCAGCCCCGCGAATTACACGCCCTGCGCCAGCTGGCCCTGGTCTGGATGGAACGCATGGCGGCCTTTCGGCCCCACCTGGGAGGCGCAGTGTGGCGTGGCACGGCCACTAGGTTGTCGGATATTTATTTGCAGTTGTTCTGTGATGACTCCAAATCGGCCGAAATCGCGCTGATAGACCATCGGGTGGACTACGAGCCGCGCACCGTTCCGGGCTTTCACGGCGATTCTGTCGAGGCCCTGAGCGTGGGCAGCAGGTGCGCAGAGCTGGGGGAGGTGATCGGTGTGCATTTGCTGATCTACGATCTCGATGATCTGCGTGGGGCCTTGCGCCCCGATGCCAAAGGGCGATCGCCACGTGGCGACATGACCGCACTGCGGCGGCTTCTTCAAGAAAATGCTCCATGACCGCGCCCATTCCTGAATCTTCTGCATCTTCTTTGCCTCCCGCCACCGCGATGCCCCTGGGCCGACGCCGTGCCCTGTATGCCGGCGTGGCTGCAGCCGCTGCCGTTGGCGGTGCGGGCTTGGCGTGGTGGCGTCTGCAGCCCCAGGCGGTGCAGGCGGGCGCCGAGCAGGCACTGTGGACGCAGGCGTTCGACACGCCCGAGGGGGCGCGCCTGGCCATGGCGGAATTCGTGGGCAAGCCCCTGCTGCTCAACTTCTGGGCCACCTGGTGTCCGCCTTGCGTGGACGAGTTGCCCATGCTCAACCAATTTCACCGCACGAACAAGGCCAACGGCTGGCAAGTCGTGGGACTGGCGATTGATCAGCCTTCTTCGGTGCGGAAATTTTTGGCGCGATTGCCACTTGATTTTCCGGTCGGGTTGGCCGGGCTGGGAGGCACGGAGCTGGGGCGCTCCCTGGGTAATCTGACAGGGGGACTGCCTTTTACGGTGGTTTTCGGCGCGGATGGGCGCGTGTTGCATCGTAAAATGGGGCAGGTCACTGCGCCGGACCTGCAGAAGTGGGCCTCCATGCGTTGAAGAGGGCGCTGGCCCGGTGAGCGCGGCCCTTTGACGTGGTGCAAGGTGGCGATGTCCACGCTGTCAATGGTGAAAAATGTGCCATGAAGACTGAAGTAGGCTGAAATTGGAGTAAATTCGCGCCCTATTCAGTTTTATAGCCGTTGGAGCTCCCATGGATTTGCGAAAACTCAAAACCCTGATCGACCTGGTCTCCGAGTCGAATGTGTCTGAACTCGAGATCACCGAAGCCGAAGGCAAGGTCCGCATCGTCAAGAGTGGCGGGGCCGTGGTGCAGCAGTATGTTCCGGCCCCCATGCCGGCCCCAGCCGCTGCCGCTGCGCCAGCGCCCGTGGCGGAGTTGCCTGCACCGGTGGCTGCGGCGCCCACCGGCCATGTGGTGAAGTCTCCCATGGTAGGCACGTTCTACCGTTCGTCGAGCCCTGGTGCCAAGGCCTTTGTCGAGGTGGGCAGCCAGGTCAAGGAAGGCGAGACGGTCTGCATCATCGAAGCCATGAAGATTCTCAACGAGATCGAGGCCGACAAGTCGGGCACCGTGACCAAGATCCTGGGTGAAAATGGCCAGGCCGTGGAGTACGGGCAGCCGCTGTTCGTCATCGAATAATCCCCGCCCATGTTTAAAAAAATTCTGGTCGCCAACCGCGGCGTTCTTGCCGAAGGCAAGGCGAAGCAGATTGCCCTGGCATGCGCCAGCGTGCGGGCGATGAGCCGCGAGACCGCCTATGTTTAAAAAGATCCTTGTTGCCAACCGCGGCGAAATCGCCCTTCGCATCCAGCGCGCCTGCCAGGAACTGGGCGTGAAGGCGGTGATGGTCTATTCCGAGGCCGATCGTGACGCCAAGTACGTGAAGCTGGCTGAAGAGGCCGTCTGCATTGGCCCGGCGCCGTCCCCTCTGTCCTACCTCAACATGCCCGCTATCATCTCGGCCGCCGAGGTGACGGATGCGGAGGCCATCCATCCGGGTTACGGTTTCCTTTCCGAAAACGCTGATTTTGCAGAGCGGGTGGAAAAGAGCGGTTTCCAGTTCATCGGCCCCACGCCGGAAAATATCCGCATGATGGGCGACAAGGTGTCGGCCAAGCAGGCCATGATCCGCGCGGGCGTGCCCTGTGTTCCCGGGTCGGATGGTGAGTTGCCGGACGATCCGGTGCAGATCCGCCGCATTGCCAAGGCCGTGGGGTATCCGGTGATCATCAAGGCCGCTGGCGGCGGCGGTGGTCGCGGCATGCGCGTGGTGCACACCGAAGCGGCCCTGGTCAATGCCGTGCAGATGACCAAGGCCGAGGCGGGCGCTGCGTTCGGCAATCCTGCGGTGTACATGGAGAAATTCCTACAGAACCCGCGCCACATTGAAATCCAGATCCTTGCCGACAAGCACCGCAACGCCGTGTACCTGGGCGAGCGCGACTGCTCGATGCAGAGGCGCCACCAGAAGGTAATCGAGGAAGCGCCGGCCCCTGGCATTCCCCGCAAGCTGATTGAGCGGATTGGCGAACGCTGCGTTGCCGCCTGCAAGAAGATCGGTTACCGCGGTGCAGGCACTTTCGAGTTCCTCTATGAAAACGGTGAGTTCTACTTCATCGAGATGAACACGCGCGTGCAGGTGGAGCACCCGGTGACCGAGTGGATCACGGGCGTGGACATCGTGCGCACGCAGATCATGGTGGCTGCTGGCGAAAAGCTGCCCTTCACCCAGCGCCAGATTGAGATTCGTGGCCATGCCATCGAATGCCGGGTGAATGCCGAGGACCCCTACAAGTTCATCCCTTCGCCAGGGCGCATCACCATGTGGCATGCACCGGGCGGCCCCGGGGTGCGCGTGGACTCGCATGCATACACCAACTATTTTGTGCCTCCGAACTACGACTCGATGATCGGCAAGATCATTGTGCATGGCGATACGCGTGACCAGGCCTTGGCCCGCATGCGCACGGCGCTGTCGGAAACGGTGATCGAGGGCATCAACACCAATGTGCCGCTGCATCGCGAGCTGATGGTGGATGCCAAGTTCGTCGCGGGCGGCACCAATATTCACTATCTGGAAGAGTGGCTGTCACAGCACAAGCGGTGACGCAAGCTTGCGCATCCATCCATGCTGGCTCCTGGAAACGGGTGCCAGCATTTGATTTTTTCTGAGAGGCGTGACCCATGTTTGAGCTGAGTCTGATGTGTCCCGAAGACCGCATTGAGGCGGTGAGCGATGCGCTGGACGCGCTGGATGCCCTGAGTGTGTCGGTGGAAGACGCAGATGCGCAGACCGACGCCGAGCAGGCCTTGTTCGGCGAGCCCGGCATGCCGCCGCCCAAGGACGGTTGGCAGCGCAGTCGGGTGGTGGCGTTGTTTGCTTCCGAAGTGGTTGCGCGCGAGGCGCAGCAGTTGCTGGCCGTGCAGGATTTTTTCGCAGGCTGCCAGGTGCTGGGTCTGGCGCATGTACCAGAGCAAGATTGGGTACGGCTGACACAGTCACAGTTTGCGCCCGTCGATATCACCCCTGATTTCTGGATCGTTCCTACCTGGCATGAGTTGCCCGCGCAGGCGTTGCGCAGCATCCGGCTGGACCCAGGGCTGGCTTTTGGAACAGGCACCCATCCCACCACGCGCATGTGCCTGCGATGGATTGCGCGCCACGGTGCCATCAGTGCCGAGGCAGGAAATCCGCTGGGGCGGGTGCTGGACTATGGTTGTGGCTCGGGCATCCTGGCCATCGGAGCGGCCAAGTTCGGCGCTACCGACATCGACGCCGTGGACATCGACCCGGCTGCCGTCGAATCCACGGTGCAGAATGCGCAAGCCAATGGCGTGCGCGTCCGGGCGGGCCTGCCAGACAAGGCGCAGGGGCTGTACCAGACCGTGCTGGCCAACATTCTGGCCACCCCGTTGCGCGTGCTTGCGCCCCTGCTGTGCGCCCATGTGGCGCCGGGCGGGCACCTGATTTTGGCGGGTATCCTGGAGCGCCAGGCGCAGGAACTGCAAGACGCCTATGCCCCATGGGTGCGCCTCGAGGTGGCCGATGCCGAGGATGGCTGGATCCTCATGACGGCCTCGCGCTGAGTTCCACGCACCGCTGCAGTGTGTCGTACAAGGTGACCACTACCATGGATCGCAGATGAGCCAGATCACGCGTTGCCCGTCTTGTGCGACGATGTTTAAGGTGGTGGCCGACCAGTTGCGTATTTCCGACGGTTGGGTGCGCTGCGGGCAATGCAAGGAAGTTTTTGACGCATCGGCCCACCTCATACTCTTTGAGCCGCAGGCCTTGCTGCCGGACCTGCCCATTGCCGGAGCGCGCCCTCTGCACAAGCCGGTCGAGCGTGCCGCCGACGCGGGGCGGGCCTCGGGGGCGTCAGAGGGTGTGGTGGATCCGGCTGCTTTAGCGCTGCCCGTGCCGCCTGGTGTCGCCGAGGATTTGTCTCAGGAGGCTCCCGCGTCGGATGCCGGGCTGGACATGCCAGCTCCGGAGGGGGCTTCTTTTTTGGTGGCCGAAGCCGCGTCGGTATCCGCCGCCGCGATGCAGCCGGCCCCGCTGCTGGCGGCCGACACTGACACTGACACTGACACTGACACTGACACTGACAAGGCGTTGACCGCCAATGTGCCGGAGACGTCCACACCTACAGAGGAATCGCCGCTGCAAGCCATTCCTGCCACTGCCATGGATGAGCGCCTGGCCGGCTATGAGCTGCCAGCCGCCGAGACAGAAGACGCGCAGTGGTTTGACGGGGCGCCGGTGGGCAGTGAGACCTCTGTGGCCGTTGCCCCGGATACGCCTTTGCCACTGCTGCATCCGCAGGCCGTTGAGGGGCCGGCAACCAGTGGCTTTGGAGAAGAGCGCGCAGGCGCGCAGCAGCACCCGCAGTGGTCCGGTGCGCAGGAGCCCGGGTCGGAACAGATGACGAGTCCGTCATCCGATACGCCAGACTCTCCCGATGACCTGGCCAGTCATTTGGCGTCTGGCGCCGAATCTGGCGACGAACTGGAGGAGGCCTCGCCTGGCGACATGCCGCCGTCGCAAGCAGAAGACGACCCGCGACAGGAAGCTTCGAATGCGCAGGAGGTGAGCTTTGTGCGTGCGGCCAAGCGCAAGGCCTTCTGGCAGAGTCCTCCTGTGCGTGCGGGGTTGGGGCTGGTCGCGGTTGTGCTGTTGTGCATCTTGGCCTTGCAGGTGGCGCTGCAGGAGCGGGACCGCATTGTGGCCATGGATTCCCGTACGGGACCCTGGCTGCAGATGCTGTGCGAGCCTTTTCAATGTGCATTGGCTCCGCTGCGGCAAATATCGGAGGTCGTGATCGACAGTTCCTCTTTCAACAAGGGGCGCGGGGAGAGTTACCAGCTGGCTTTTGCCATCAAGAACCGTGCATCCGTGCCCCTGGCCATGCCTGCGATGGAGCTGACTTTGACCGACGCGCAGGACCAACCCGTGCTGCGGCGGGTGTTGCTCCCCAATGAGCTGGCTGCCCCGGCAGAGATGCCCGCATTGGGTGAGTGGGCTACTTCTGTGGCAGTCATTGTGACTACTGGCGGAGCGCGTGTGGCGGGTTACCGGCTGCTGGCGTTCTATCCCTGATTTTTGACGGATTCTTTTGCTATGGCTGTATTGATTTGCGGATCTCTTGCGTTTGACACCATCATGACTTTTGAAGGGCGGTTTGCCGAGCAGATCCTGCCCGATCAA
>DAOPUP010000032.1:0-12713 GCA_035350655.1 Acidovorax sp.
CCCATCATTCCCACCTGGATCAGGTCGTCCACCTCCACATTGGGGGGCAGCTTGGCAATCATGTGGTGGGCAATCCTGCGCACCAGCGGTACGTGCTGGCGGATCAGCGCATCACGGTCGAGCTGGCCTTTGGCGGTATACATCAGATCAGTGGCTCCGAACACTTTGCGAAGGCATGCCGGTGAGATTATGGAGGGGCATGGCGCACAGCGATCCACCGATGGTGCCCGCGTTTTCCAGCAGTTGCAAGGCCAGGCGCTGCATGTCCTGGCCATTGTGGGCTGACAGGGTGGTGGTGCGCATGCGCCCCCCGAGATGCCGGTCTGCGCATTGCTGCAATGTGCGCAATGCTCCCGCGGCTTTGCGGCGCTCCACCGCACCGTCGCCCTGCAACACCGCAGCCACGGTGCAGGGCAGGCCTGCATGCAGCGCGATCTGCTTGAGGGTCTGGTAGCTTGCGAGCACGCCGGCGGCGCCGGGCGGCACCACGACCAGGGGGGTGGTAGCCGTATGCGTGAGCAGCGGGCCCAGCACGCTGGCCGGGGCATGCAGAACCAGCAGGCCGTAGGCGCGGAAGTAGGGCAGGAGCGCCTGCAGCGGTGGGGCTTCGGTGGCCTGCGCGATGCGTGCCAGCTCGGGCAGGCCTTTGGCAGCGGGTATGACGGCGAGCGAAGAGGCGATGGCCCCCAGGTCCAGACTCGCACCCTCATGCCAGGGCGCTTGCCGCAGCAGATGGTGCAGTCCGGGGGATGCCTCGGTCTCGCAGGCCGTTCCATCCAGCACCACCACCGGGTAACCCAGGCGCTGCAGGCTGGCGCACATGTGCCACAGCGTCTCCAGGCCCCTGTCGGCCTGCGCCTGGCTGGCGACGGCCAGTACGCGCAGTTCGGACTGGGGCGTGAAACTGTGCAGGCCGGCGCCCTGGTGAAAACTGGTGTCAAGCATCCACAAGCCCCCGTTCGGTTATGGCGTCGGGCGCGTGCGAGAAAAAGAAGTTCAGATCGGCCGCCTTGGGGTCGAACGCCGACTTGGTGGGTGCGCGCATCGATGCGCTGATGAGCTGGTGCGCATCGGCGGTTTCCCAGTCCTCGGGAACGCGCTGGCCGTTGGTGATGCCGCGCAGCACCATCTGGTGGCGGATCAGCGCATCCAGGGCGGGGCCCAGCTTCACGGCTTCGTCCACTTTCGACAGGATGGCCTGCTGCGATCCGCTGGTCTTGAAGGCGGTGAGCACATCATCGAGCGTGTCGCCGTGGCACCCTGCGTTCAGCACCAGCAGGCGGTTGACATGGGGCAGATCCAGCACGTCCAGCATGTCGCGCTTGCGCGGATCGCGCGGAGCGACGCCGGTGGTGTCGATCAGCACCATTTTCTTGCCGCCGAGCAGTCCGAGCAGATCCTGCAGAGCCGCGCGGTCATGGGCCAGGTGGGCCACGATGCCCAGCATGCGCCCGTAGGTGCGCAGTTGTTCATGGGCGCCCACACGGTAGGTGTCCAGCGTGATCAGGCCCACACTCGCAGGCCCGTGGATGCGTGCGCAATGGGCGGCGAGCTTGGCCGTGGTGGTGGTCTTGCCCACGCCGGTGGAGCCCACCAGCGCGAAGATGCCGCCTTCTTCGTACAGCGGTGGCGCGTGCATGTCCGTCTTGAGGTTGCGTTCCAGCACCTCCATGAGCCAGCGCACGGATTCGGCTGCCGACAGCTCTTCGGGCATGCGTTCGAGCATGGCGCGCGCCAGCGCGGGCGAATAGCCGGCGCGGATCAGCTTGAGCATCAGATTCGACTGGATCGGGTTCTGTCTTGCCTGGCCCAGCCAGGAGAGGGTGTTGAAACGGTCTTCGATCAGCTCTTTCATCGCGTGCAGTTCGTTCATCAGGCTTTGCTGGCCTGCCGACGATACGGGTGCCGCAGCCTGAGGCTCATGGCGGCGACGGGGGGCGGGCTCTGCCGGCCGGTCCACGGGAATGGTGCGCAACGGGTTGTGGCGGGCGACCTGCGGGGCAGGCATGCGCTCGCGATCAGATGTTGGGTCCCGGCTGCGGTCGGTGAGCGTGGGGGCGTCGGCGGAGCTGTTCAGCGCCTCGTGCCGGCGCCGCAGCATGCGCTCGCGCACATAGTCCTGAAAAGACAGGGTGCTCATGGCCAGCTGTTCCGTGTCCTCTTCGACCGGGTTGCGTGCGGCGGCCATCGGGGCGCTGGGCGCTGGGCGGGCTGCACGTTGCGAGGCCGGTGTCAGCTGGGCCTGCAGGCCGGCGCCGCCGTCCAGGTCGGACAGGGTGTCTTCTGCGGTGGCCACCACTTCCACGCCAGTGGCGGTGGGACGGTTGGACAGGATGAGCGTGCCGTCGCCAAACGCCATGCGCGCCTTGGCCAGGGCCTCCCGCGATGTGGGAGCGTGAAAGCGTTTGATGTTCATGCGGATGCACCTTTGAGGATGGGCCCGATACGGATGGTGTGCGTCTCGGGAATTTCACTGTGCGCAAGCACCTGCAGACGGGGCGCTACGCGGCGTACCAGCCGGGCCACGGCGGTGCGGATCTGATCGGGAACCAGCAGGCAGGCGGGCATGCCCAGCTCTTCCTGCTTGAGCGCCACTTCGGCCGCTTTTTGCGTCAGGATGTCCGCCACGCCGGGGTCCAGGGCGGGGCCGGCGGCATTGCCCAGGGCCTGCACCAGCAGGCGCTCCAGCCCGGGTTCGATGGCAATGACGTTGAGTTCACGCGTCGGGCCGTAGATTTGCTGCACGATGGCGGGCGACAGCGCAATGCGCACGCGCCTTGCCAGCTCTGCAGGGTCGGACGTGCCCACGGCATGTTCTGCCAGCGTCTCGATGATGGTGCGGATATCGCGGATGTGCACAGACTCCTCCAGCAGCAGCTGGAGAACTTTCTGGAACGTTGCGATAGAGACCATTTTCGGGACCACTTCTTCGATGAGTTTGGGAGCCAGCTTGGCCACATGCTCTACCAGCTGCTGGGTTTCCGTGCGGCTGAGGAGCTTGGCTGCTTGCACTTGCATCAAGTGTGACAAATGGGTGGCCATCACGGTTTCCGAATCAACCACGGTAAAACCCGCCATTTGTGCCGCTTCCTTCTGGCGATCGTCGATCCAGTGTGCTGGCAATCCGAAAGCGGGATCGGTGGTGGGCGTGCCGATCAGCGGCGTGGTGATGCCGCCGGGGTTGATGGCCAGGAACATGCCGGGAAACGCCTCGCCTTCGCCCACCACCACGCCGCGCAGCGTGATGCGATAGCCGCTGGGCTTGAGTTCGAGGTTGTCGCGCACATGCACGGCGGGCGGCAGAAAGCCCACTTCCTGGGCAAACTTGCGACGCACGCCCTTGATGCGGGTGAGCAGGTCGCCCTGGCGGCTCTTGTCTACCAGGCTGATCAGGCGGTAGCCCAACTCCAGGCCCAGCAGGTCCACGGGTTGCAGGTCGTCCCAGGTGGCTTCGCCATCGCCGGCGGGGGCGGCGGGCGGGGCCTCGGCCTCGGGCGCCACCTTCTGGCGCTCGTACAGCACCCAGGCGCCATAGCCCAGCAGCCCGCCCATGGTGAGGAACACGACATGCGGCATGCCGGGAATCAGCCCCAGCAGCAGCAGGATGCCCGCCGTGACGCCCAGCACGCGGGGCGACATGAAGAGTTGCTCGACGATCTGGCGGCCCATTTCGTGGTCCTTTCCGACCCGCGAGATCACCATGGCGGCCGCCACGGAAATCAGCAGACCCGGAATCTGGGCCACCAGCGCATCACCGATGGCCAGCAGGATGTAGCTGTCGGCGGCCTGCTTGGCCGAGAGGTCGTGCTGCAGCACGCCGATGGCAAAGCCGCCGACGATGTTGATCAGCAAAATCAGGATGCCGGCCACGGCATCGCCGCGCACGAATTTGGAGGCGCCGTCCATCGAGCCGAAGAAGTTGGCCTCTTCGGCCACTTCGGCGCGGCGGCGCTTGGCTTCCTTTTCGTCGATCAGGCCGGCATTCAGGTCGGCATCCACTGCCATCTGCTTGCCGGGCATGGCGTCCAGCGTGAAGCGGGCCGACACTTCGGCAATGCGCTCCGCGCCCTTGGTCACCACCACGAAGTTGATCACCACCAAAATGGCGAACACGATCAGGCCCACGGCAAAGTTGCCGCCGATCAGGAAGTGGCCGAACGCCTCGATCACCGCGCCGGCTGCGCCGGGGCCCGTGTGGCCTTCCAGCAGCACCACGCGGGTGGAGGCCACGTTCAGCGACAGGCGCATCAGGGTGGTGAGCAGCAGCACCGAAGGAAAAGCGGCGAAATCCAGCGGCCGCAGCATGTAGGCCGCCACCATCATCACCATCAGGGCCACGGCGATGTTGAGCGTGAAAAACGCATCGAGCATCCAGGCGGGGATGGGCAGCACCATCAGCGCCAGGATGGCGACCACGAGCAAGGGGGCCGACAGGCCCTGCAGCGCGCCTGCGTTGCTGCCCGCCCATTGCTGAAGAGACTTGACGGAGGTGTTCATACGGCAGTGCCTTGCGGTGCAACCCGGTTCAGCGGGTCGAGCTCAGGGGGGACATGGGGCTGCACCAGCGCGTCGGGCATCTTGCCCTCGCCACGCAGGGCTGCCTTGAGGCGGTACACATAGGCCAGCACCTGGGCCACGGCCGTGTACAGCGTGGCGGGAATGGCCTGGTCGAGTTCGGCATGGGCGTACAGCGCGCGTGCCAGCATGGGTGACTGCAGCACGGGCACACCGTGGGCGCCGGCCAGGTCGCGGATCTTCAAGGCAATCAGGTCGGTGCCGCGGGCAATCACCTGCGGAGCGCTCATGGTCTGGTCGTCGTATTTGAGGGCCACGGCATAGTGCGTGGGATTCATCACGACAAAATCGGCCTTGGGCACGGCGCCCACGCTGGCCCGGTCGGCCATTTCGCGCTGGCGCTGGCGGATGCGGCCCTTGGTATGGGGGTTGCCGTCGGACTCCTTGTGCTCCTGCTTGACTTCTTCGTGCGACATTTTCAGCCGCGACTTGAAGAAATACGCCTGCAGCGGTACATCGACCACGGCCGCGAGGAACACCACCAGCAGCAGCAGGCTGGTGCCCGAGGTCAGCCACTGTGCCACATGGCTGAGCGCCAGGGGCGAGGGCTGCAAAACCAGCATCGCCACGTTCTTGATGCTGTTGCCCATGAAGTTCCACGCCACGAACGAGAGGATCGCGGTCATCAGCACCATCTTGGCCACGTTGGCCATCTGCTGCTTGGAAAACAGGTTGGCGAACCCGGAAATGGGATTGAGCCGGTTGAACTGCGGTGTGATCGGCTTGGCGCTGAAGATCCAGCCGCCTGCACCAATGGCGCTGAGCAGTGCGGCGCCGCTGGTCAACACGGCAAATACCGTGCTGGCCACCAGGCCCACCAGCACCATGTCCTGCAGGCGCTTGAGCATGCTGCCCGTGGCCATCACGGTGGCGGCATCGAAACGCAGCTGCTGGCCCATGGCGCGCTGCATGTGCTCCATCAAATCGGGGGTCAGCACCATCAGGCAGACGGCCCCGGTGCCCAGAATGGCCAGGTGCGAGAGATCGCGCGAGCGGGCGCCCTGGCCGTCTTCGCGCGTCTTCTGGAGCTTGCGCTCGGTCGCGGGGAGGCTTTTTTCTTGGCTGGATTCCATGGTGGCATGACGGCTGGTGTCATGCCATTGTCGTGAGCGACCTGGAAATCTAAAGCCCGATAAGAGGCCCGCAGGGCCTGCTTATCGCGGGTGCAGATCAGAAACCCAGGCTTGCCAGCAGGTCATCCACCTGCGACTGGTTGGTGACGATGTCGGGCGTGTGCTCGGGGTCCACCACCGGCCCCGCCAGATGTTCGCGCACCACCTCCACGGGCGTGGCTTGCACGCTGGGTGGTGCGGTCTGAATGAGCAGCTGCACCAGTTGCTCTTCAATGGTTGCGGCCAGACTGACCACGCGGGCAATCACCTGGCCGGTCAGATCGTGAAAGTCCTGCGCCATCATGATCTCGGTGAGGTGCGTGTCGGCCTCTTTGGTGACCCGCTCCACATCGGTGAGAAAGTTCATGATCTCGCCCTTGGCCACAGCCGCCACGGGATCTTTCACCAAGGAGGCGACCACCCTGCGCGTTTCCTGCGCAATGAAATCGTGCTGCGCCTTGGCCTGCTCCACGCGATTGAGCACCTTCTCGGCGGCTTCTCCGGTGAGCCGGGCGATATACGACAGCCGGCTTTGCGCGTCGGGCAATTCACCCATCGAGCCGCGCAGCTTGTCGGCATAGCCCAACTCATTCAGCGAGTCATGCAGCTGGCGTGTCAGTTGCCCGATCTTGTGGTGCACATCGGGGGAGTCCGCCGGCGAATTTTCGGATGGCTCCATGGCGTCATAACCCCATCTTCTTGAGAATCAGGGTGACCTTCTCTTCCAGGGTCGCCTTGGTGAATGGTTTGACGATGTAGCCCGCTGCGCCACCCTGGGCGGCGGCCACGATGTCTTCCTTGCGCGCCTCTGCCGTCACCATCAGCACCGGCAGGTGCTTGAGCTTGTCGTCCTTCTTGATTTCCGACAGCAACTGAAAGCCATTCATGTTGGGCATGTTGATGTCGGTCACGACGAAGTCGAACTTGCTGTTGCGCAACTTGTTGAGCGCGGCCACACCATCCTCGGCCTCTTCGGCGTCGGCAAATCCGCTTTCTTTGAGCAGATTGCGAACAATGCGCCGCATGGTGGAAAAATCATCAACGATCAAAAAACGAAGGGCGGTGGTCACTTGGGACCCTTTCGGTCGGAATTGGCTGTAAGTATTGTCATGGGGTGCAGGTGATGTGACAAGTCGTAACTTCTACCTGCCGGGAACGGGATTCTCCGGCTTTTCTTCCATCAACTGGGTGGAAGTGATCGCCGGAATGCCCTTGCCCATGAGTCTTTCTTCGGCTTCACGCGTCAAAACGGTGATGGTGATGCGCCGATTGGCAGGGGCACGGGGGTTGTCGGGCTCTAGCAAATCGCTGGCGGCCAAGCCTACAACCCGCCCCAGTTTAGCGTCTGGCATGCCCGCCGACACCAGTTCGCGGCGTGAGGCATTGGCGCGGTCGGCCGACAGTTCCCAGTTGCTATAGCCCCGGTCGCTGTTGCCGTAGGGCGCGGCATCGGTATGGCCGGCCAGGCTGATGCGGTTTTCCACCCCCCCCAGTGCCGTGCCGATTTCGCGCAGGATGTCACGCATGTAGGGCTTGACTAGCGCGCTGCCGCTGTCAAACATGGGGCGGTTCTGGTTGTCCACGATCTGGATCTGCAGGCCGTCCGGTGTCACATCGATGCGGATCTGTGACTTGTATTCGTTCAAGCGGGGGTTTTCCGTGATCATGGCGTCGATCTTGGACTGCAAGGCCTTGATGCGCGCGGCATCCTGCTTGGCCCGTTCTGCCTTGGCAGATTCAATGCTTTTGCGCCGCTCACGCTCCTCATCAGCGGCCGAGCGGCGCACTTGTCCAGCGGTTTTTGCCAGATCGGTACCGCCGCCCGTCATCACGCTGGAGCTGTTGCCCGCTCCATCACCGCCCGCCATGGACACCTTGAGCGGTGCGCTGAAGTAGTCAGAAATGCCCTGCAAATCACCTTTGGCGGTCGAACCCAGCAGCCACATCAGCAAGAAGAAGGCCATCATGGCCGTCACAAAGTCGGCGTAGGCGATCTTCCAGGCGCCACCGTGCACCGCATGGCCGCTTTTCTTGATGCGCTTGATGATGATGGGTTGGAGCTTCTTTTCTGCCATGGCGTTTTGTTCTGGCGCGGCGCGCGCTTATTTCTTGCCCTTCACATGCCCCTCCAGCTCGGTGAAGCTGGGGCGGACGTTCGAGAAAAGCACCTTGCGGCCAAATTCGATGGCCGTGGCCGGGTTGTAGCCCTGCATGCTGGCCAGCAGCGTGGACTTGATGCACTGAAACTCTTTGCTGGCGTCCTCGGTCTTTTGCTCGATCAGGCCGCCCAGGGGCTCGACCACGCCGTACGCCAGCAAGATCCCCAGAAAGGTTCCCACCAGGGCCGAGGCGATCATGCCGCCCAGCACCGAGGGCGGCTGGCCCACCGAGCCCATGGTGTTCACCACGCCCAGCACGGCCGCCACGATGCCGAAAGCGGGCAGGGCGCCCGCCAGGCGGGCAATGGCCGCCACCGGCGCATGCGCTTCCTGGTGGTGGGTGTCGATCTCGCTGTCCATGAGGGCTTCGATTTCGTGCGAGTTGAGGTTGCCCGACACCATCATGCGCAGGTAATCGGTCATGAACTCGATCACATGGTGGTCGCTGCCCACGGTGGGGTATTTCTTGAAAATCTCGGACTCATGGGGCTCTTCGACATCCTTTTCAATCGCCATCAACCCTTCCTTGCGGGCCTTTTGCAGGATGTCATAGAGCATGGCCATCAGCTCCATGTAGCGCGCCTTGGTGTATTTCGAGCCCTTGAGCGCCATGGGGATGGCCGCCAGGGTGGCCTTGAGCACCTTGGGCTGGTTGTTCACCACGAAGGCGCCCAGTGCTCCGCCCAGAATGGTGATGGTTTCAAAGGGCAAGGCCTTCAGAACCACGCCAATGTTGCCCCCGTGCAGGATGTACACGCCGAAGATGCAGCCAAGGCTGACGATGTAACCGATGATGACGAACATGCTTGAGACGTGTTGGGCGGTGGCTGAGGCAAAAACGACGGTGTCACCGGGCTCGCAGTCCACGGATTGCCTGAAGGTACCTGTAAATGTATCGGATTGTCGGGCGCCAAATGCCGCATGAGCGCCGCCATTACGGGGCTTCTCGGGCAAATGAGGTGCCCGCTTGACTGCACCTGCGCCCTGGCGGTGCCGGGCGCCCGGCCATCGCTGGTCCGGGCGAATGGAAGGGGCCTTGTGGATGGGGCTGCCGGTGGGCCGCCATTCGCCCGTGGTTGCCCATGTTCGTCTGGTTCTGCTGAAAATGCAGGGAAGCCCTTTGTTTTATTGATCCTGATGCTATGAAAAAAGTAGTATCTGAGCAGCATTGCGGCGTCTGCGCGCGCGCCGCGCCGGCAAACGCCGCATTTGGGCGGTGTTTCTGCAACGACTAGGCCTTTTGGCCCTGAAGGGCTGCACTATGCTGACGGCATGAAAGCTGTACTGCTGGCGGGGGGGCTGGGCACCCGCATCTCCGAAGAGTCGCACCTGCGGCCCAAGCCCATGATCGAGATCGGTGGGCGCCCCATCCTGTGGCACATCATGAAGATGTATGCCGCGCATGGCGTGAACGATTTCATCATCTGTCTGGGCTACCGCGGCTACGTCATCAAGGAATACTTCGCCAATTATTTCCTGCACATGTCAGACGTGACGTTCGACATGGCCCACAACCGCATGGAAGTGCACCACCGCCACGCCGAGCCCTGGCGTGTGACGCTGGTGGAAACGGGCGAGACCACCATGACCGGCGGGCGCCTGCGCCGCGTGCGGGAATACCTGGAGCCCGGCCAGCCCTTTTGCTTCACCTATGGCGACGGCGTTGCCAACCTCGACATGACGGCCCAGTTTGCCTTTCACCGCGCCCATGGTCGCCAGGCCACGGTGACCGCCGTGCAGCCCCCGGGCCGCTACGGCGCCCTGGTGCGCAACGGCGATGCCGTGGCGGGCTTTGAAGAAAAGCCGCGCGGCGATGGCGGCTGGATCAACGGCGGCTTTTTTGTGCTGCAGCCCGAGGTGATCGATTGCATCGTGGACGACAGCACGCCTTGGGAGGCCGCTCCCATGGAGGCGCTGGCTCGCAGCGGCGAGCTGCAGGCCTTCGAGCACACCGGTTTCTGGCAGCCCATGGACACCCTGCGCGAAAAAAACCTGCTCGAAGAACTGTGGCAAAGCGGTAAGGCGCCCTGGAAATGCTGGTGAGCCAAGGCATGCGCCCCGACCCCGACTTCTGGCGCGGCAAGCGCGTGCTGCTGACCGGGCACACCGGCTTCAAGGGCAGCTGGCTAACCTTGTGGCTGCAGCGTCTGGGCGCCCAGGTCACGGGCTTGGCCCTGCCGCCCGCCACCGAGCCCAACCTGTTCACCCTGGCCCGCGTGGGTGATGCGGTGCCGGCCAGCCCCTGGTGCGACCTGCGCGATGCCACGGCGGTGGCCGAGCGCGTGCGCGCGGCCCGGCCACAGATCGTGCTGCACCTGGCGGCCCAGGCGCTGGTGCGCGCGGGCTATGCCGCACCGCTGGACACCTACGCTACCAACGTCATGGGCACTGCCCATGTGCTCGACGCCCTGCGTGGGCACAGCGATGTGCGCGTGGCCGTGGTGGTGACTACTGACAAGGTCTACCGCAACCGCGAGTGGTGCTACCCCTATCGCGAGGGTGACGCCCTGGGCGGGCACGACCCCTACAGCGCCAGCAAGGCGGCGGCAGAAATCGTCAGCGCCAGCTACCGCGACGCCTTTCTGGCCGCGCAGGGCGTAGCCGTGGCCACCGCCCGCGCGGGCAACGTGATTGGCGGGGGCGACTGGGCGGCCGACCGCCTGCTGCCCGATGCCGTGCGCGCCTGGGGCGCGGGGCAGACCCTGCATATCCGCCACCCCGAGGCCACGCGCCCCTGGCAGCATGTGATCGAGCCTCTGGCCGCTTACCTGCGCCTGGCCGAGCAGCTGTGGGCCGCGCCCGCGCTGGCCGGTGCCTACAACTTTGGCCCGCTGCCGCACGAAGCCGCCACCGTGGGGGATGTGGTCAAAATGGCCGGTAGCGCTTATCCATCCAGTACCACAAGCTATGAAAATCATAGTGATGCCCCGCACGAGGCGGGCTGGCTGGCGCTCGAGACCGCCCATGCCCGCCGCGCGCTGGGCGTGGCGCCACGCTGGGGGCTGGCCACCGCGGTGGCGCGCACCATGGACTGGTACCGCCAGCAACAAGGCGGCGCCGACGCGCGCGCGCTGTGCCTGGCCGACCTGGATGCATGGGAGGCCGCCGCATGACGAACGCGGGCCGCTTCACCCTCACCGCGCTGCCCCTGCCGGGCCTGGTGCGCGTGCAGCGCCAGCCGCTGGCCGATGCGCGTGGCTTCTTCGAGCGCATGTTCTGCGCCGACGATCTGGCCGCTGCCGGCTGGACACAACCCATCGCCCAGATCAACCGCAGCCTCACGCGCCAGCGCGGCAGCGTGCGCGGCCTGCACTACCAGCGCCCGCCGCATGCCGAAATGAAACTCGTGAGCTGCCTGCATGGCGAGGTGTGGGATGTGGCGGTCGACCTGCGAGCCGATTCGCCCACGTATTTGCAATGGCATGCCGAGCGCCTGTCGGCCGACAACGGCTGCGCTCTGCTGATACCGCCCGGCCTGGCCCACGGCTTTCAGGCGCTGGCAGACCACGCCGAGCTGCTGTACCTGCATTCGGCCGCCTATGCGCCCGAGGCCGAGGCCGGGCTGCACCCGCTCGACTCGCGTCTGGGGCTTGCTTGGCCCCTGCCCGTGACCGAGCTGTCGCCGCGCGACCGCAGCCATGCCTGGCTGACCGATGCTTTTGAAGGAGTGCGCCTGTGAAATGCCGACATTGCGGCCAGCCGCTGCAACTGCCTTTTCTGGACCTGGGCAGCGCCCCGCCGTCCAACGCCTACCTGAGCGAAGCCGCGCTGCGTGCGCCCGAAACCTGGTTTCCGCTGCGCCTGCTGGTGTGCGAAACCTGCTGGCTGGTGCAGACCGAAGACCATGCCGGGCGCGAGGCGCTTTTCACCGACGACTACGCCTACTTCAGCTCGTTTTCTTCGTCCTGGCTGGCGCATGCCCGGGCCTATGTGCAGACCATGCAGCAGCGCCTGGGCCTGAATGCCAGCAGCCGCGTGGTCGAGGTGGCCTCCAACGATGGCTACCTGCTGCAGTATGTGCAGGCGGCGGGCATCCCCTGCTACGGCATCGAGCCCACGGCCAGCACGGCGGCCGCTGCACGCGCCAAAGGCATCGCGGTGGTCGAGCGCTTCTTTGGCGTGACCCTGGCCGAAGAGCTGGCCGGGGATTCGGCTGAGGGGGGCCGCCAGGCCGACCTGATCGCCGCCAACAACGTGCTGGCGCATGTGCCCGACATCAACGACTTTGTGGGCGGCTTTGCCCGCCTGCTCAAGCCCCACGGCGTGGCTACCTTCGAGTTTCCGCACCTGCTGCGCATGGTGCAGGGCAGCCAGTTTGATACGGCCTACCACGAGCATTACTCGTACCTGTCGCTCACGGCGGTGCAGCGCATCTTTGCCGCCAATGGCCTCACGGTGATCGATGTGCAGGAGCTGCCCACCCACGGCGGCAGCCTGCGCGTGTTTGCCGCGCGCGCCGACGCCCACCACCACCCCCAGTACACCGCAGAGAGCGCTGCCCGGGTGCAGCAGCTGCTGGCCACCGAGGCGGCGGCCGGCATGTTGGGGGGCAATTTTTACAGTGATTTCCAGGCCAAGGCCATACAAATCAAGGGCGAGCTGCTCACATTTTTATTGCAGTGCCGTGCCCAAGGCCTTCGCGTGGGCGCCTACGGCGCAGCCGCCAAGGGCAACACCCTGCTCAACTTTGCCGGCGTGCGGCCCGACCTGCTGCCCTACGTGGTCGACAAAAACCCCGCCAAGCAGGGCCAGTACCTGCCTGGCAGCCGCATCCCCATCGTCGATGAAGCCCACCTGCGTGCCCACCGGCCCGACCGGGTGCTGATCCTGCCGTGGAACCTGCGCGACGAGGTGGCCGCGCAGCTGG
>DAOPUP010000033.1:0-12248 GCA_035350655.1 Acidovorax sp.
GCAGTAAATGCCCGCGCGGCGCGGCGTATTCGCCGGGCAACTGTGCCAGTTCGGCATCGAAATTCTGAAAATGCAGATCGATACCGAGGCTGTCGGCGTATTCTCGAAAAATGGTGCGCACCGCGTCCAGTTCATGGGGCAGGGACGGGGTCCGCAGGATGACAGGTAGCTTATCCACAACGCAAGCGGGCTAATGGCAAAGGAACAGTGTAGTGGCAGCAGCCTGCCGAATACCCTGGGGCCGTCACAGCGCACCCAGTCCCGATACCCACCAGCTCGCCGCCGCACACAGCGCCAGCAGGGCGCCCGCGGCGAGGCGGGTCACCCTGTCATCGCGGGCGGACGGTGCCGCCGAGGGCAGCTGTTTGTCGCCGCCGATCATGGGGCGCACCAGTGTCTGCCGGCGAATGAGCACATAAAAAAGGATGGCCAGGAGGTGCAGGCCGATCAAGCCGAGCAGCAAATACTGGCCTATGTCTGCGTGGTAACGGGTGGCTTGTTCCACCACTGCCGAAGAGACCCAGCGTGTGAGTGGCCCGGAAAATGCTATTTCATCGTCGCTGAACAAGCCCGTGCCCACCTGCGCCAGCAACACGCCCAGCAATGCGAACACCGAGAGGGCGCCGAGGGGGCTGTGCCCCACGTTGTCGTGGGAAGCGCCGCCAGTGCGCAAATAATGCAGCAACCGCGTGGGTGAACAGGCGAAGGCCGTAAAACGGGACCATCTTCCGCCCACGAAACCCCACACCAGCCGGAACATCAGCAAGGTCAGCACGCAGTAGCCCAGCCGAAAGTGCCAGACCATGGCATTGCCGCCGATGTTGGCGGTCAGGAGCAGCCCCGGGATGGCGATGACGAGACACCAGTGGAACAGGCGGGTGGGCAGATCCCAGATGCGAACGGTGTGGGCCATGTGCGGTACAGATGAGAGGACAGATCGTGCATTGTGTGCGAGACAGCGCCAGGTTGCCATGAGAGGCGTATGCACCCACGCGGCAGTGGCGGCATACTTTGGGCCTGCTTGCAGGTTTGTTCTTCCCATCCATGAAAAGGAAATTTCCGATGAAAGCTCTCGCCGTAATGACCCTTGCCGCCACCGCGATGGCCTGGACTGCGCCCGCAGCGGCCCAGTTTGCCAAGGCAGAAGATGCCATCCAATACCGCCAGGGCGCCTTGTTCGTCATGGGCCAGCATTTCGGCCGCCTGGGTGCCATGGCGAATGGCAAGGCACCTTTTGATGCCAGGCTGGCGCAAGAGAACGCAGATGTGGTGGCTGCCATGGCCCGCTTGCCTTGGGCAGGATTCGGCCCCGGTACCGACAAAGGTGCGCCCACCAAAGCCAAGCCCGCCATCTGGAGCGAACAGGCCAAGTTCAAGGAACATGCCGACAAGCTGGAAGCCGAGTCGATCAAGCTGGCGGCTGCCGCCAAAACCGGCAGCCTGGACAATCTCAAGGCCGCCTTTGGCCCCGCAGCGCAGAGCTGCAAGTCTTGCCACGACGCCTACCGCTCTAAGTGATGGGGTTCATAGGCTGCGACTCAATGGGTCGCGGCCCATGTCAAGCCGCCAAACGCAAAGGGCCTGTTTCAACGAAACAGGCCCTGGATGCAAGCGCGGGGAGAAAGCAGTGCCGGATCAGGTCTCTGCCAACAGTTTTTCGATCAATCGGTGCAGCTCCGGGAAATTGGGGGCGCCGACATAGCTCTTCACAATCTCGCCGCGCTTGTTCACGATGAACGTGGAGGGCGTCAGGCGCACGTCGCCCCAGGCCTTGGCCACCGTGCCCGTGTTGTCAATGGCCACCTTGAACGGTAGCTTGCGGGACTCGGCAAAGTTCACCACGTAACTGGGCGGGTCGTAGCTCATGGCCACGGCAAGGGTGTCAAACCCCTTGGCGTGGTATTTGTTGTAGGTGGCAATGACTTCGGGCATCTCAGCCACGCAGGTGGTGCAGCTTGTGGCCCAGAAGTTCACCAGTGTCACCTTGCCGCGCAGATCGGCCGTCGTTTGACGGGAACCGTCCAGCAGCACAAAGGTGGACTCGGGCGCTGCCGACCGTCCCGCGCCCAGATAAACCAACGCGCCCACGCCCGCAAAAACCACCAATGCGGCGCCAACCGCCCAATGCTTGATACCCATGACATCCTCATCCAAAAAGCTGTGGGCAACGCCCGAGCTTGCATTGTGCAGGACTCCATGCCTCCACCCTGCAACCCCGTACAACAAAGGTCGTAGACCCTGTCCGGTCATGAAAGTTCGCTCCCTCCGTGTGCGGCGCTGCGCGCTGCTGCCCATAATCGGCGCATGAACTGGACATTGCCCTGGGCTGTCGCTGCCCTGCTGCTGACCGCTTGCAGCCCCGCCCTGAACTGGCGCACCGTGCCGCTGGACGACGGCGGGCTCACGGCCACCCTGCCGTGCAAGCCCGATCACGCCACGCGCACCGTGGAAATGGCCGGCATGCCGGTGGACTTGGCCATGCTGGGCTGCGAAGCCGACCACGCCACTTTTGCCCTCTCCTACGCCGTGGTGTCCGACCCTGGCCGGGCCGACACCGCACTGGCGCACTGGCGGGCTGCGGTGCTGGCGCGTTTGGGCGGCGCCAACGTGCTCTTTGATCAGCCGTTTGCACCGCCAGGCACGCTGGCGCTGCCCGCTTCGGTGCGTCTGGTGGCGCAGGGCCAGCGCCCCGACGGTACGGCCGTCACGGTGCAGGGCGTGTGGTTTGCGCGCGCGGTGGGGCCGCAGGTGCGGCTGTACCACGCGGTGTTGTACACCGCAAAACCCCGGCCCGAAGTGGCGGATGCCCTGTTTGCTGGCCTGAACCTTCACTGAGCCCGCTGCTGCGGCGCTCCGCCATCGGCTGGTCGGGCGTGTCTGTGGTGGCATCGTTGCGGGCCGCCATAATGCAAGGCAATCCAATCACACCATGAGCACCTGCATCCTGATCATTGCCCACGCACCTCTGGCACATGCTTTGCGAGAATGTGCACTGCACGTGTTTGCCGACTGTGGCGACAGCATTGCCGCGCTGGATGTGCAGCCCGATGCGGCCCCTGAAGACAGCTTGGCGCAGGCGCGTGTGCTGCTGGCGCAACTGGGCATCCATTCCACGCTGGTATTGACCGACCTGTTTGGCGCCACGCCTTGCAACGTGGCCCAGCGCCTGGTGGACGGCGTGGGCTCTCGCCTTGTGGCGGGAGTGAACCTGCCGATGCTGTTGCGCGCCGTGAGTTACCGGGCAGAGCCTCTGGACGCCGTGGTCACCCGCGCCGTAGTGGGCGGCACCCAGGGTGTGATGCAGGTGGCCCTTGCGGCACCGCAAAACCAGATTCGAAAAAATTCCCATGATCAAGACCATCACGACCATCAACAATAAGCTGGGCCTGCATGCCCGCGCATCTGCCAAGCTGACCAAGCTGGCCGGCAGTTTCCCATGCGATGTTTTCATGAGCCGGGGCGAACGCCGCATCAACGCCAAGAGCATCATGGGCGTGATGATGCTGGCCGCTGGCATGGGCACCGAGGTGGAAATCGAGACCATTGGTGAGCGCGAGCAGGAGGCCATGGATGCACTGCTCGCGCTGATCGCCGACAAGTTCGGCGAAGGCGAGTGATGGCCAGCGCCATGCACGCCCCGGGGGGGCGGGGTGGTTGCCGCCAAAGGCCCATGGCCTGAAGCGGTAGTTCAACGGTTGCCAGAAAGGGATCTTCCATGACGTTTTCCATCCACGGCCTCGCAGTTGCCCGGGGCATTGCCATCGGTCGGGCGGTGCTGGTGGCTTCGAGTCGCGTGGATGTGGCGCACTATTTCATTCAGCCCGGGCAGGTGGGGGCTGAAATCGAGCGGGTGCGCCAGGGGCGCAACGCAGTGGCCGAGGAATTGCAGCGCCTGCAGGCCGACATGCCACCCGACGCGCCCCACGAGTTGGCTGCGCTGCTGGATGTGCACCTGATGCTGTTGCAGGACGAGATGCTCACCGCGGGTGTGAAGCACTGGATCTCCGAGCGCCTGTACAACGCCGAGTGGGCCCTGACCACGCAGCTCGAACTGATTGCGCGCCAGTTCGACGAGATGGAAGACGAATACCTGCGCGAACGCAAGGCCGACCTTGAGCAGGTGGTCGAGCGCATCCTGCGCTACATGAAGGGCGTGGCCAGCCCCGTGGCGCCGCCTGCCAGCAGCCCGCGCCGCAAGACCCAGCAGGACCTGCTGCTCGATGACACGGTCGATGTGCCGCTGGTGCTGGTGGCGCACGATTTGTCGCCCGCCGACATGCTGCAGTTCAAGCAAAGCGTGTTCGCCGGTTTCGTCACCGATGTGGGGGGCAAGACATCACACACCGCCATCGTGGCGCGCAGCATGGACATTCCCGCCGTGGTGGGCGCGCGTGCCGCCAGCCAGCTGGTGCGCCAGGACGACTGGGTCATCATCGACGGCGATGCCGGGGTGATGATCGTCGACCCCTCGCCCATCATCCTTGCCGAATACGGTTTTCGCCAGCGCCAGGCGGACCTGGAGCGCGAGCGCCTCGCGCGCTTGCGCCACACGCCCGCCGTCACGCTCGATGGCCACAAGATCGAGCTGCTGGCCAACATTGAGCAGCCCGCGGATGCAGCGGCCGCCGTGCGCGCCGGTGCCGTGGGCGTGGGGCTGTTCCGCAGCGAATTCCTGTTCATGGGCAAAAATGGCAACCTGCCCGACGAAGAAGAGCAATACCGCGCGTACTGCGAGGCGATTGACGGCATGCAGGGCCTGCCGGTCACCATCCGCACCATCGACATCGGTGCCGACAAGCCGCTGGACAAGGGCTTCAAGGACACGCACCTGAATCCTGCGCTGGGCTTGCGCGCCATCCGCTGGAGCCTGGCCGATCCGTCGATGTTCCGCAACCAGCTGCGCGCCGTGCTGCGCGCAGCGGCCTATGGCAAGGTCAAGCTCCTGTTTCCCATGCTGGCGCACCTGCACGAGATCGATCAGACACTGGCCCAGGTCGACCTGGCGCGGGCCGAGCTCGACGCCCGGGGCGCGCCCTATGGCCCGGTCGAGCTCGGCGCCATGATCGAGGTGCCGGCGGCCGCGCTGATGGTGCGCAGCTTTCTGCAGTATTTCGACTTTCTGTCCATCGGCACCAACGACCTCATCCAGTACACCCTGGCCATTGACCGGGCCGACGAAGCCGTGGCGCATTTGTATGACCCCCTGCATCCCGCCGTGCTGCGCCTGGTGACCGATGTGATTGCCGAGGGGCAGCGGCAGGGCAAGAGCGTGTGCGTGTGCGGCGAAACGGCGGGCGATGTGGCCATGACTCGCCTGCTGCTGGGGCTGGGCCTGCGCAGTTTTTCGATGCATCCGGCGCAAATCCTCGCCGTCAAGCAGGAGGTCCTGCGGGCCGATATCCGCAAGCTGGCGCCTTGGGCGCAAAAGGTGCTGGCGGGCGAAGAGCCCGCCGTATTGGCCCTGGCTTGATTTGCTATCATTAAAATAGCAAGCCACCCCCGGATTAATTGGACTACAAGTCGATTTGGTTCAATATTTCAGCGGGCCCTCATGCCCATCACGGCGGCGCTGATGATCATGGCGGTGGCCACGGCGATGCTCCCGCTGAACGGGCGGCCGCTCACTGCCAGCAGCAGCGCGGTGGAGGCCAGTGGTGTGATGTAGCTCAGGATGCCGATGTGCCGCGCATCCCCGAGCTTGAGGGCCTTGTCCCACAGAAAGAACGAGGCACCCAGCGGCCCCAGGCCCAGCACCACCAGCAGCGCCCAGTCGCGCCACTGCAGCACCACGGCGGGCTCCAGCAGCATATGGCACAGCAGCGAAAGCACCCCTGATACCAGTCCGAACAGGCCCACGGCCGTGGTGGGAAAGGCCGCCACGCGCCGGGTCAGGAGCGAATAGGTGGCCCAGATGAAGGCCGCTGCCAGTGCGGGCAGATAGCCCCAGGCCAGGGTGCCGCTGAGTTCGCGCCCGCCCGCCATGGCAATTGCCGCACCCCCAAAGCCCAGCAGCGCCGCCAGCACATGCGGCAGGCGCAGCGCCACGCCGGGCAGCACCCACGGCGCCAGCACCACGATGAACAGCGGCCACAGGTAGTTGACCAGGTTGGCTTCAACCGGCGGTGCGTGGCGCAGCGCGAGGAACAGCAGGAAGTGGTAAGCGAATAGGCCATACACGCCCAGCGCCAGCGTGGGCAACGGAATGCGCCACTGCGAGGGGTCGCGCAGCACCAACGGCCAGGCCGGTACGCTGCCGATGATGAGCGCAACGCCCGTGAGCAGAAATGGCGGAATGTGGGTCAGGGATACGCCCAGCGAGGCGAGCGAGGCCCACAGGGCGATGGCTCCCAGGGCATACAGATTGGCTTGCATCTGCCGACTATAGGTGTGCCTGGCGCGTTACCTCTTCGCGGCGCGGGCGTGCACACCTGGCGGGTGCCGTAGCTGCGCGTGCGCTACGGCGCCGCGGTTTACACCCCGGCGGCGTGTGCCTGCTGGTCGGCGTGGTAGCTGCTGCGCACCATGGCACCCACGGCGGCGTGGCTGAAGCCCATTTGGTAGGCCTCTTGCTCGAACATCTTGAAGGTGTCGGGATGCACGTAGCGGCGCACGGGCAGGTGGCTGTTGCTCGGGGCCAGGTACTGGCCGATGGTGAGCATGTCGATGTTGTGCGCACGCATGTCGCGCATCACCTGCAGAATCTCTTCGTCTGTCTCGCCCAGGCCGACCATGATGCCGCTCTTGGTCGGCACGTTGGGGTGCAGGTCCTTGAATTTCTTGAGCAGGTTCAGGCTGAACTGGTAATCGCTGCCCGGGCGCGCTTCCTTGTACAGGCGGGGCGCGGTTTCCAGGTTGTGGTTCATCACGTCGGGCGGCGCAGCTTTCAGGATTTCGAGCGCGCGGTCATCGCGGCCACGGAAGTCGGGCACCAGGATCTCGATCTGCGTGGTGGGCGACAGTGCGCGGATGTTCTGGATGCACTCCACAAAATGGCCGCTGCCGCCATCGCGCAGGTCGTCGCGGTCTACGCTGGTGATCACCACATACTTGAGCTTGAGCGCGGCAATCGTCTTGGCCAGGTTCAGGGGCTCATCCTTGTCCAGCGGGTCGGGGCGGCCATGGCCCACATCGCAGAATGGGCAGCGGCGCGTGCACTTGTCGCCCATGATCATGAAGGTGGCCGTGCCCTTGCCAAAGCACTCACCGATGTTGGGGCAGGAAGCTTCTTCGCACACCGTGTGCAGCTTGTGCTCGCGCAGAATGTCTTTGATCTCGTAGAAGCGCGTGGTGGGGCTGCCCGCCTTCACGCGAATCCATTCGGGTTTTCGGAGCACTTCGCCTTGTTCCACCTTGATCGGAATGCGCGACAGCTTCGCTGCGGCCTTTTGTTTGGCCAGCGGGTTGTAGGTTTCGGTGGATTGCGCTTCGCGGACGACTTCAGGGGTGCTCATGGCGTGTAGGCGGGGTTCAGGGCGCGAGCCGGATGCTGAGCTGCTGGCCCAGCACCTGTGCGGCTTCGTCCCAGGTGGTGTGGACCCCGATTGTAGAAAGGTCCACTGTGCGCAATCCTGCGTAACCGCAAGGGTTGATGCGCTGATACGGTTCCAGGTCCATGGCGACGTTGAGTGCCACGCCATGGTAGGTGCAATGCCGGCTGACCTTGATGCCCAGGGCTGCAATCTTGCCCAGGCCCTCAAATTCGGGCACCGGGGCTTCGCTGCCCACGCGTTTTTGCGGGCGCTGGGGTAGCAGGGCGTGGCTGTACGGGTCATCCAGGCGCACATAGATGCCCGGCGCGCCGCCCACGCGGTGGCCCGTAACCCCAAAATGCGCCAGCGTGCGGATCACGGCCTCTTCCACGCGGTAGACATATTCCTTGACGAAGTAGCCGGCGCGCTGCAGGTCGATCAACGGATAGGCCACCACTTGCCCCGGGCCATGGAAGGTGACTTGCCCGCCCCGGTTGGTGGCAACGACTGGAATATCACCGGGGCGCAGGAGGTGATCGCTCTTGCCCGCAATTCCTTGTGTGTATATGGGTAAGTGCTCACAAATCCAGAGCGAATCAGGACATTCTGGTGTGCGATGTGCCGTGTAGTCCTGCATGGCCTGCACGGTGGTGGCGTAGTCGACGCGGCCCAGCGTGCGGATGTCGATGGCCATGCCTTACAGCACCACTTTGACCAAGGGGTGGGACGAGAGCGCGCGGTACAGATCATCGAGCTGCTCGCGGCTGGTGGCGGTGATGGTGATGGTGACGCCCAGGTAGTTGCCCGCGCGGCTGTTGCGCAGTTCGATGGTGGACGCGTCAAAAGTAGGGTCGAAGCGGTGTGCCAGTTCGGTCACCGCATGCACAAAGCCCTCGACCTTGGCGCCCATGACCTTGATGGGAAACCGGGATGGATACTCGATCAGCGAGTCCTTGCGGGGGTCATTGGCCGATGGGCTGGCGCCGTTGGCCGCCGGGGGGGTGGAAGTGTTCATGAACGTATGCTGCTTTTGAATGACTGGAAATACTTTGTCGCTGTACGGTAAGGTCTGCCGGTGGCAGGGTGGGGGCGCAAGCCCCGTGCTCAATGGAGCCTGAAAAACAAGCGGTATGGTGCTGCACGCCGTTGGCATGTCACCACAACCAACCTGTGCGTGCACTACTTTCAAGGCCTCATTGCAGGTCTTTGCCGTTTGCCACGGGTTTTTACTTATAATTAGAGGCTTTGTAAAAGTTCCGGTCTGTAACGCGGGCGTCATTCAACAATGAAAACAATCGCGCCTGAGGCTGCAACTGAGGCTGAAGAATCTGACTTCAAGCCCCTGACGGCCCAAGAGGCTGACCAGTGGCGCAGTCGCAATCCTCCCATCTCGGTGTGGAAGGTGGTGGCAGGTCAGGCGCTGGTTGGAGTGCTGGTGGGTCTGGTGGCCTGGCTGGTGACGGGCAGGGCGTCGGTAGGTTGGTCTGCCGCCTACGGCGCCTTGGCAGTGGTGGTTCCGGCTGCGCTGTTTGCGCGCGGTGTTCTGCGCCACAAGGCGTCTGTGAATCAGCGGGCGGCCATGGTGGGGTTCTTTGGTTGGGAAATCGCCAAGATCGTGTTGACGGTGGCGCTGCTGGCGGCGGCACCTCGACTGGTGCCGGGATTGAGCTGGATCGCTCTGCTGGTGGGTATGGTGATCGCAATGAAAACGTACTGGGTTGCGCTGTTGGTGCGGCCTGGTGTCCGAAAAACCGATTGATAAAGAGAAGAGTTGTCCGATGGCCGCAGAAGCGCACGCTCCGACTGCAAGTGAATACATCGTTCACCACCTGCAGCATCTTCAAAACATCAACCAGACCAAGATTGTTGACTTCACTGTCATCAACTATGACTCCATCATCGTGGGTCTGGTGCTGGGTGCCCTGACGTTGTTGATTCTCTGGTCGGCCGCCCGCAAGGCGACTGCCGGCGTTCCTGGTCGTTTCCAGGCGGCGGTGGAGATTTTGGTCGAGATGGTAGACAACCAGGCCAAGGCCAACATCCACAATGCAGAGAGCCGTAAGTTCATTGCCCCGCTGGGTCTGACGGTGTTCGTCTGGATCTTTCTGATGAATTTCATGGACATGTTGCCTGTGGATCTTCTGCCTGCAGTCTGGGCTCAGATTTATGGCGCTGCCGGCCACGACCCCAGCCATGCCTATCTGCGTGTTGTGCCGACGGCCGACCTGTCCACCACTCTGGGCTTGGCATTTGCCGTGTTGGTTCTGCGCTTTTGGTACAGCGTGAAGGTCAAGGGTGCTGGTGGCTGGGCGCATGAACTCGTGTCTGCCCCATTTGGCACCAGCAAGAATCCTATCTTCGCCCTGATCCTGGGCGTGGTGAATCTGCTGATGCAGGTCATTGAATATGTCGCTAACACCGTCTCGCATGGCATGCGGTTGTTCGGCAATATGTACGCCGGCGAGCTGGTGTTCATGCTGATTGCCCTGATGGGTGGTGCGGCTGCATTGTCGCTGTCGGGTGTGCTGCTGCCTGTGGGTCACGTGATTGCTGGCACCATCTGGACGCTGTTCCACATCCTGGTGATCACACTGCAAGCCTTCATTTTCATGATGCTGGCACTGATCTACCTCGGTCAGGCGCACAACGCCCATTAAGCTTTCCCTTTCGTTGTTTTTTTCCTTAACCTTTCTTTTTTTAACTCAGGAGTCATCATGGAAAACATTCTCGGTCTCGTCGCTCTGGCTTGTGGTCTGATCGTTGGTCTGGGCGCTATTGGCGCTTCCATCGGTATTGCACTGATGGGTGGCAAGTTCCTCGAATCGTCGGCCCGCCAGCCCGAACTGATCAATGAACTGCAAACCAAGATGTTCATCTTGGCTGGTCTGATCGATGCGGCTTTCCTGATTGGCGTGGCTATCGCTCTGCTGTTTGCATTCGCCAACCCGTTCGCTTCGACCTTGTTGGCTAACCTGCCCAAGTAATTCCCGTTCAACGCCACTCTAGAAAGGTGTTGCCGTGAGTATCAATGCGACCCTGTTCGTTCAGGCCATTGTCTTTTTGATCTTGGTGTGGTTCACGATGAAATTCGTGTGGCCTCCGATCGCGAAGGCGCTGGATGAACGAGCCCAGAAAATCGCCGATGGCCTCGCCGCTGCCGACCGTGCCAAATCCGAACTGACCGCTGCCAACCAGCGCGTCGAAAAGGAGCTGTCACAGGCGCGCAACGAAACGGCCTCGCGTCTTGCGGACGCCGACCGTCGTGCCCAGGCCATCGTGGAAGAGGCCAAGGCCCGCGCCACCGAAGAAGGCAACAAGATTGTTGCTGCTGCACGCGCTGAAGCCGAGCAGCAAACGGTGCAAGCCCGCGAATCCCTGCGTGAGCAGGTGGCAGCGTTGGCCGTCAAGGGTGCCGAGCAGATTCTCCGCAAGGAAGTCAATGCTGGTGTCCATGCCGATCTGCTCAACCGCCTGAAGACCGAGCTGTAAGGGGACAACATGGCTGAACTCGCCACCATTGCCCGCCCTTACGCCGATGCCTTGTTCAAGGCCGCAACAGCGGGTGCAGGCGTCGATCTGGGCGGCACCGCTGCCTGGGTGGACGAACTGGCGGCGATTGCCGCCAACCCCCAGCTGCGCCAGCTGGCGGACAACCCCAAGGTGACGGCAGACCAGGTGTTTGACGTCCTCACGGGTGTGGCGCGCTCTGCGCTACCCGAAATGGCGAAGAATTTCCTGCGCACAGTCATTGACAACGGGCGCCTCAATGCGCTCCCCGAGGTGGCTTCGCAGTTTCGTGCCCTCGTGAATCGCCGTAGCGGATCTTCGGATGCCGTGGTGTACAGCGCCTTCCCCATGGATGGCGCGGCACTGGCCGATGTCGGCATTGCGCTGGAAAAGCGTTTTGGCCGCAAGCTCAATCTCACCGTGCAGCAGGATCCGTCCCTGATCGGTGGCATTCGCGTAGTGGTGGGTGACGAGGTGCTGGACACTTCGGTCAAGGCCCGTCTTGAACAAATGAAAGCGTCCCTCACCGCATAACGCGTTGGGGTCTTCGCGAACCAAAGAAAGAAGGAAAGAGTCATGCAACTCAATCCCGCAGAAATTTCTGAACTCATCAAGAGCCGCATCGAAGGGCTGGCCGCCAGCAGCGACATCCGCAATCAGGGCACCGTGGTGTCCGTGTCTGACGGTATCGTGCGCGTTCATGGCCTGTCGGACGTGATGCAAGGCGAAATGCTGGAGTTCCCCGCCACCAAGGACGGCCAGCCTTCCTACGGCCTGGCTCTGAACCTCGAGCGCGACTCCGTCGGCGCCGTGATTCTGGGCGAGTACGAGCACATCTCCGAAGGCGACACCGTCAAGTGCACGGGCCGCATTCTGGAAGTGCCCGTGGGCCCCGAACTCGTGGGTCGCGTGGTGAATGCACTGGGTCAGCCGATCGACGGCAAGGGCCCCATCAACGCCAAGCTCACCGATGTGATCGAGAAGGTCGCTCCGGGCGTGATCGCCCGCAAGTCGGTCGACCAGCCTCTGCAGACCGGCCTGAAGTCGATTGACTCGATGGTGCCTGTGGGCCGTGGCCAGCGCGAGCTGATCATTGGCGACCGCCAGACCGGCAAGACCGCCGTCGCTCTGGACACCATCATCAACCAGAAGGGCCAGGGCGTGACGTGTATCTACGTCGCAATCGGCCAGAAGGCATCGTCGGTCAAGAACGTCGTGCGCGCTCTCGAGCAGCACGGTGCGATGGACTACACGATCGTTGTCGCCGCAACC
>DAOPUP010000034.1:0-12151 GCA_035350655.1 Acidovorax sp.
TTGGTGGACACCTTGGAGCCCGCCACGATGGCTGCCAGCGGGCGCTGGGGATGGGCCAGGGCCTTGGTCAGGGCGTCGATTTCGGCCGACAGCAGCGGGCCCGCGCATGCCTTGGGGGCGTACTGCGCGATGCCATAGGTGGTGCCCTCGGCGCGGTGGGCCGTGCCAAAGGCGTCGTTCACGAAGATGTCGCACAGGGCGGCCAACTTGCGGGCCAGTTCTTCCTGGTTCTTCTTTTCACCGACATTGAGCCGGCAGTTTTCCAGCAGCACGACCTGGCCGGGGGCCACGGTGACACCGTCCACCCAGTGGGCAAGCAGCGGCACGGCGCAACCCAGCAGTTCGGACAGGCGCTGGGCCACGGGGGCCAGCGAATCTTCGGGCTTGAACGCGCCTTCGGTGGGGCGGCCCAGGTGGCTGGTCACCATCACGGCGGCGCCCGCGTCCAGGGCCATGCGGATGCACGGAATCGAGGCACGGATGCGGGTGTCTTCGGTGATGTGGCCGGCACCGTCCAGCGGCACGTTCAGGTCGGCGCGGATGAAGACGCGCTGACCACGGACCAGGTTCTGGGCGCACAGATCGGAAAAACGCAGGATGTTCATGGGCAAGAAGCTCGCGAAGGGGACTCGTGTAACGGGGCTGTCATTTTAGGCGCCCGCCCTGCTGCTTCTCGCGGCCTGGGTGAACTACCAGCCCCAGCCGATGTGCAGCGGCAGGTACACCAGCATGCCCACCACGATGGTGCCCAGAATGCCGCGGCGCCAGAAGTAGTAGGCACATGCGCACAGCACGGCGGGCAGGCGTGCGTCTTTCAGCGTGGCGATGAGCGCGCCGTGCGACATGAGAATCTCGGGTGCAATGACGGCCGTGAGCGCCGCCAGCGGCGCATATTTGAGCCCGCGCTTGAGCCAGTCGGGCAGGGGTATTTCGCGCTCGGGGATCATGAAGAACGAGCGCGTCACCACGGTGAGCAAGGCCAGGCCCACCACGGCGATAAAGAATTCAAGCCCATCCCAGTTCATGGATGCCGCTCCTCGCGCAATGCCACGGCGTCGCCCGCTTCGATCTGCTGGAGCTCGTCGGCGCTGACCGCGCTGTCGGCCGGCACCAGCAGCACCTCGGGCTTGTGGCGGCGCCGGTCCACGGCCTCGATCAGCAGACCCACGGTGACGGCGGCGGCAATGGCGACCAGGATGTTGAGCTTGAGCGGCAGGGCAAAGGCCGCAACGGCGGCCGTGGCTGCCACCCCTGTGGCCAGCCAGGTGGCGCGGTCGAACAGCAGCGACAGCAGCACCCCCAGCAGCGCCAGCACCCCGGCAAACCCCAGGCCCCAGGACAGCGGCACAGCGTTGGCCAGCAGGATGCCGGTAATCGACGGCACCTGCCAGGCCAGCCAGTTGGTGGTGGCGGCACCCCAGAAATAAGGCTGCTGATCGGGTGCGGGGCGGGGTTCGGGAAAGCGCTTCATGAAGGCCACGAAGATCACATCGCCGCTGAAATAACCAATGGCGAGGCGCTGGTGCAGGGGCAGGTGGGCAAAATAACTGCGCCACAGGCTGCTGAAAATCACGAAGCGCAGGTTCACGCAAGACGCCGTGAGCCAGACCACCCACAGCGGCGCGCCGGTGGCCAGCAGTGGAATTACCGCCAGCTGGGCGCTGCCGGCATACACCAGCAGCGACATGAAAACCGCCATGGACACCGACATGCCGCTTTTGACCATGGCCACGCCCGTCACCATGGCCCAGGCAGCCAGCCCCATCGAGGCGCCAGCCATGTCGGTGATGGCCAGGCGGAATGCCGGGTGGCGCAGGGTCTGGCCGGCCGTCTGCAGGCTCATGGGTCCGTGGGTGCGGTGGGTGGCGCAGGTGGCGCGGCGCCCAGCACCATGCCGGGCTGCAGTACAAAGCCGCGCAGGAACTCGGAGGCGGGCAAGCGCTTGCCGCCGGCCCGCTGCAGGGTGGTCAGGCGCAGGGCATTTTCGCCGCAGGCCACCAGCACGCCGGTGTTGTCTATGGACAAAATCTCGCCACAGCGCTCGTCTGTTGTGCGCTGAAAGCTATGAATTTCATAGTCCCAGAGTTTGATGGTCTCGGCGCCCAGCGTGGTGCTCGCGCCGGGAAAGGGGTCGAAGGCCCGGATATGCCGGCCGATCACCTGCGCCGGCAGCGACCAGTCCACCGCGCTCTCGGATTTTTCGATCTTGTGGGCATAAGTCACGCCCTGCGCGGGCTGCGCCACCGGGTGCAGGCCACCGCAGGCGGCCAGCTCGAGGGCCTCCACGATCAGCCGGCCGCCGAGCTCGGCCAGCTGGTCGTGCAACGAGGCGGTGGTGTCGCGGGGGCCAATCGGCAGCTTGTCGGTCAGCAGCATGGCGCCGGTGTCCAGGCCCGCATCCATCTGCATGATGGTGACGCCCGTCTGGGTATCGCCCGCCTGAATGGCGCGGTGGATGGGGGCGGCGCCGCGCCAGCGCGGCAGCAGGCTGGCGTGGATGTTCAAACAACCTTTGGCCGGTAAGTCCAGCACCCACTGCGGCAGGATCAGACCGTAGGCTGCAACCACCATGGCATCGGCCTGCGCGGCCAGCAGCGCTGCACGGGCGGCGGCGGCGTCTTCAGGGAATTTGCCGTCCAGGCGCAGGCTGCGGGGTTGCGCCACCGCGATGCCATGCTCCAGTGCGCACTGCTTGACGGGCGAGGCCTGCAGCTTCATGCCGCGGCCCGCAGGGCGGTCGGGCTGCGTGAGCACGAGGGGCACGGTGAACCCCGCGTTCAGCAGGCGCTGCAGGGCGATGCGGGCGAATTCGGGGGTTCCGGCAAAAATGATTTTCATGAAGCGGGGGGCGGTCAACCGTCTCTTCAGCGTGCGTCCCTGTCGTCGCCCCGGGGCAATTCGTCGGTGAATACCAGTTGGCGCACGATGCCAGCGCGGTCGATGTGGATATGCGCAAAGCGCGGGTCATTGTTCTCGAAGAACCGGTAGGTCCAGACGTCGCCGGCAAAACGGGCAACCCGTTCCACCAGCACCGGTGGGCCGAAGGTGCGCTCGACATCGGCCCGGGTCCATTCGTTCAGCCCAATGCCCGAGAAGCGGGCGAACGTCAGCACCTGCTCGACGCGCTGAAGGCGCCCGGCAGCATCAAAGTCCAGGTGGAACGCCCGGCGGCCCGCCGGCTGGGTGGAATACAGCAGGCGCTCCGCGCCGCCCTCCAGTGCGCTTGCGCTGTAGGGCGCACCCAGCCGCGACACCACCTCGGCCCGGCGGGTGCCCGGCTTTTCCCAGTCGGGTGAGGCGCAGGCCGACAGCAACCAGCCCGCCACCAGCACGCTGGCATAAATGCCCAAGCGGCGCAGCGGATGGGGGTTCATTCGCGTGTTCCCCGCTGCTGCTTGAGCATCTTGGTCTTGATGCGGTTGCGCTTGAGGGGCGAGAGGTATTCGACAAACACCTTGCCCATGAGGTGGTCCATTTCATGCTGGATACAGACGGCCAGCAGACCCTCGGCTTGCAGGGTGCGCGACTGTCCCTGGGAGTCCAGGGCGCGCACATGGACGGCCGCTGCGCGTTCGACTCCGTCATAGATGCCCGGCACGGAGAGGCAACCCTCGTCGCCCACATGCTTTTCCGGGCTGGCCCAGACGATCTCTGGATTGATCAGCACCAGTGGCTCATTACGCTCCTCGGAAACGTCGATGACCACGAGCCGTTCGTGCACGTCGATCTGTGTGGCCGCCAGGCCGATGCCGTGGGCGTCGTACATGGTGGCGAGCATGTCCGCCACCAGCGTCTGGATGCGGGCATCCACCGCCGCAACCGGCTGGGCAACCTTGTGAAGACGGGGGTCCGGGTAACAGAGAATGGGAAGAATGGCCATGGATGAAGATGAAAGCTGTCGCTATTTTCGCCACTTTTGCCCCACGTTGCCGGCACCGTTCGCAATATTCGTTGCCCAATCAAGGGCTTGCGCGGAGAATCTCTGAAGATTTGTAACTATCTGCCGTGGGGCTTGCCTGGCAGGACAGACCGCAGGGCCAGCGAGGGGGCGTTTCACAATGCATCAAAAAAGGAACAACATGACGGCATTCACCAGCGTGCGGCGAACCGCCCTGGGCGCGCTGACGGTACTTGCCGGCGCTCTATTTGCCGCTCCGGCCCAGGCGCAGAACTACCCGGTGACCAGTGGCCAGCGGGCCACGGCGCAACAGGTGGCTGAACGGGGCGTGGCTCTGTCCGAACTGGCACCGGGGGCGCCCGATACCTATGTGGTCCAACGCGGCGACACGCTCTGGGGTATTTCCGGCATGTACCTC
The DNA here is from genome assembly GCA_035350655.1 of Acidovorax sp. Taxonomy (GTDB): domain Bacteria; phylum Pseudomonadota; class Gammaproteobacteria; order Burkholderiales; family Burkholderiaceae_C; genus Acidovorax. Next base: position 4,317 of record DAOPUP010000034.1, read on the forward strand.
CAGCGCCCGTGGCGCTGGCCTGAACTGTGGGGCATGAACCTCCAGGCACTGCCCAACCCCCATCTGATTTTTCCGGGGCAGACGCTTTATCTGGACAAGGCCGACGGCTATGCGCGTCTTCGCACCAGCGCTCCGGGTGTGCCTGAAACGGTGCGGGTGTCGCCGCGCACGCGCAGCGAAAGCCTGTCCGACACCGCTCTGCCCACGCTCCAGCCCCACCTCATCGAGCCCTTCCTGGTCGAGCCGCTGGTGGTGGACGCCGAAGTGCTGCAGCGTGCGCCGCGTATTGTGGCCACGATGGACTCACGTGTTTTGATGGCTGATGGTGATCGCGCCTACGCCCGGGGCGACGCCAGCAATCCACTGCGTGTGGCGCCAGGGTTGCCCCGCCAATACCGGGTGTTCCGGGATGCTATCGCCCTTAAGGATCCCCTGACGGGTGAGATTCTGGGCTACGAGGCGCAGTATGTCGGCAAGGCCGAGCTGGTGCGGGGCGAGACGGTAGAGGAGTCGGTCAATGGCAAGGGCGGCAGGGTGCTTGAGCAGGTGCCGGCCACCGTGGAGCTGACCGCGACCAAGGAAGAGATTCGCGCGGGAGACCGGTTGCTTCCCGCACCGGCGCGCGCATTTGTCAGCTACACGCCACGCGCCCCCCGAACGGCGGTGGATGCACGGGTGGTGTCGATTTATGGCGGCAAATCAGTGTCCTATGCCGCCCAGAATCAGGTCGTTGCCATCAACCGCGGAACCCGGGACGGCATGGAAGCCGGCCAGGTGCTGCATATCCTGGACCAGGGCGATCGCATCAAAGACAGCACGGACGATGCCAAGGCGGTGATCAAGCTGCCCAATGAGCGCAATGGCCACGTCATGGTGTTCCGCACCTTTGACCGTGTTTCCTATGCCTTGATTCTGGAAATCCGCAGCGGCGTGCGCGTGGGCGATCGCCTGGTCAATCCTGAATAGGGATGGCATTGCAGGCTGTGCAGTCGGCTTGGTGACAGATGTCCTGCGACCCCGCCCCATCCATGGACCGCGATGAGCTCGCCGGCTGGCTGCGCCTGACGCTGACGCCGGGCGTTGGCAACAGCACCGCGCGCCGCTTGCTGGCGGCGTTTGGTCTTCCTGCTGCCATTTTCCAGCAGTCCGAGGGCGCGCTGGCACAGTGCGTGACGCTCGCGCAAGCCCAGGCCTTGCGCCAGGTTCCGGTGGGCCTCGCGCAACAGCTGGAGACCACCTGGGCCTGGCTCGAGGCCCCGGCCTCTGATGGGACTGCGCGGGTTTTCCTGACGCTGGGTGACGGACGTTATCCACAGACCCTGCTCGAGACGGAAGACCCTCCTTTGGTGCTGTATGGCATCGGGCCTGCCGCCCTGTGGGCGGCCAACCCATTTGGCTGTGGGCGCTGCCTTGCCATCGTGGGCAGCCGCAATCCCACCGCCCAGGGTGCCGACAACGCGCGGCTGTTTGCGCGCGCGCTGCATGCGGCGGGGCTGACCATCGTGTCCGGGCTGGCGCTGGGGGTGGATGCTGCCGCGCATGAGGGAGCGCTGGACAGCGCGGTGGCGGGTGCCCGCGTTCCCGCCACGATTGCGGTGGTGGGTACGGGGCTGGACCGGGTATATCCCCGCCACAACCTGGGGCTGGCAAGGCGCATCGCCACCCAGGGTCTACTGGTCAGCGAATACCCTTTGGGCACGCCGCCGCTGGCCGCAAATTTCCCCAAGCGCAACCGCATCATCGCAGGCCTTTCGCAGGGCGTACTGGTCGTGGAGGCGGCCTTGGCATCGGGTTCGCTGATCACGGCCCGACTGGCGGTGGAGCAGGGCCGTGAAGTGTTTGCCATTCCGGGCTCCATCCACGCACCCCAGTCGCGCGGATGCCACGCTCTGATACGGCAGGGCGCCAAACTGGTGGAATCGGCGCAGGACGTGCTGGAAGAACTCCAGCTTCCTGGCGCAGTGGCGCCGCCGCAACCTGCTTGCCCTGGCACGTCTGAAAGTGCCCTGCTCCAGGCGATGGGGTTTGACCCCGTGGGGCTGGATGCACTGATGGCGCGCACGGGCATGGACACCGCGGCCATGCAGGTGGAGCTGCTCGAGCTGGAGCTGGCCGGTGTGGTGGCCCGGCTCCCGGGAGGCTTGTTTCAGCGCATGGGCAGCGCCTGAAGGCGCTGCGGTATCAGTCCAGCAGCCGTTCAGGATTGGCGTCCAGCTTCGCCAGCGCGTCGCGCGTGGCACGCATGGTCAGGCCTTCGTCGTCCTGCGCCACCAGCAGCCCCGATTGCAGGTAGGCCGCCAGTCGGCGCAGCTGGATGAGGTAGCTGCTGCCGTCCGAGGCGGCAAAAAGATGCAATTGCTTGTGCTGGCTCTGCCACGCGTATTGCACCTGGGCAGAAGATCCGTTGTGGTCCAGGTTGAACCAGGTGCCGCGTTGCAGTTCCTGGGCCCAGGCCACCATCGCATCGTCCACCGGCGCCCCGTTGTCGGCGATCACGTGGATGGAGGAAGCATCGATGCCGAGCATCATTTCGATGTTGTCGGCATTGAGCGGCATATCTCCCAGCGTGGCATCCCCGATGAAATCCTCCAGGTTGGCCAGTCGCTTGGCCATGGCGTCGATGTGCGCCTGCGGAATGGAAGCGGTCTTGGACAGAAAGGCGTCGGCCAGGGTGTCGGTCAGCACCTTGATCTGGGCGTCCTGCGCAGTTCCTTCGATGCCCATCATGGCCAGACCCTGGCGCAGGCGCTGCAGCATGCCGGGCAGGCTCTGAATGACCTGGGCACGGTCGCTGCGGTTGGGTTTGCCACTGGCGGCCCATACCAGATCGGCCGCAGTGCGCTTGTAGGCGACGGTGTCGGCGTGCTGCGGGCCCTCGCGCACGGCCGAAAGGGCCAGCACCTCGGCCCAGGTCTTGAAGAGAAACTCCCGGATCTCGTCGCGCACCGGCATGTCGCGCAGCATGTTGCGCAGCTCGATCGTGTATTGGATGGCCAGCGTTTCCCTCTGCTCCACCTGCTGGGCCACGCTGACAATGCGCGAAGTGGCCTGCTTTTCGGTCAGGAACTTCGACAGGAATTTTTCGAATTCGTCGTACACCAGCTGGAAGACGCGTCGCCCGGTCTCGGGGTATTGTTCGATCACCTGGACCACGCGGCGAATTTCCGCCTCCAGGGCGCTACCGTTGATCGCGGTGGCATCAAATCCCATGACGCACCCTCCCAGGCGGTCGATGAGCTGGCGGGCCGGGTGGTCGACATTGCTGAAGAACTCTGGCTCGGCCAGGGCCACGCGCAGCACCGGTACCTGCAGGCGCGCAAACCACACGCGCACGGAGGGAGGGATGCGGTCCTCGGCCAGGATGCTTTGAAACATCAGCGCCACCACCTCAATGATGGCTTTTTCGCCGGCCGAGGACGCCTTTTTCTTCAACTCGGTGGAGCGTTCACGCACAGCGTTCGCCAGCTGCGCCACCGCGGCGGGGCTGTAGTCTTCAATCAGCGTGGCGATGCCGCTGTAGTAGGCATCGGCCTGAACCCGCTGGGCCGTCAGCGCATGGGCCAGCGCCGCTGATGCCGGCGGCGCGTGGACCATGTCGTAACTGGTGGCGGGCTGGGTCAGTAGCCGCCGCAGCTGTCCCATGACGCCTTGGGCCCGCAGGCGTGCGCGCGACAGGGGAGTTGGGCCTGTGGCGAAAACCGTGTCGGTTGCTTGTTGCGGGTGCTGGCGCTGTGACGGCTGCGGGTGCTGCATCTGGGGCCGTGACACGGTGCCCGCAGCGGCCATGGCTGGCCGGGTGGGCGTCAATGTCTGTGCGGCCATGGTGGCTGCGCCGGTTTCGCTGGCGGTCACCGGGCCGCCTTCGGGCCGTCGCACACGCGCACGAAGGTCGGTGGGGGGGGTGACGCCCTGCTCCACATAAAACACGTTCACGGCCTGGTACTGCTTTTGCAACAGGTTGGCCAGATCGCGCTGCAGGGGGTCCACCACGGTCAGCAGGTCCGTGCGTGGCAGTCCGGCTTTGCACCACTGTTCGACGACGATCAGGCAGACGGCCTCGGGGCGAAGAATGTCATGGCTGTCGAGGTCCTGGTTTTCCAGGGACTGGGTGCGTAGCCGCACCGTATCGAGCTGGTGGCTGACCTGCTCCGAAATCGTGAGCGCCATGCGCGAGGCAGCGATCTTGTTCTCCACCACATCGTCGCTGAGCAACTCGAAGTGCCCGCCCGTGCTCGGGGTGCTGCGGCTCGCGCTGAGGTGAGGGTCCAGTGCCTCGCGCAAGGCACGGTCCATGCGTGCCACCCAGTCGTACTGGTGCTGCTGGTAAAGCTGCCAGGTATCGCGCCGCGCCTGCATCTCGCGCTGCGTACCGGTCCGGGACGTCAGCTCGGTCAGAAAATCCAGAACCGTCTGCCCCACGCCGGGCAATCCGACGCAGACACCCTGCACAAACTTCTGGCGCGCCAAACTGGCCAGGCGACGTTGCGCGATAGGAAGGGGCGGTGCAGGCATGGCTCAATGGTAGCGGGTCACACCGCAGCCCCGGCGTTGGGATCGTTCGGGTCCTCATCCTTTCTGGCCACCTTGACCAGATCTTCCCGCTTCACACCCAGCCACATCGCAATGGCCGCGGCCACGAACACCGACGAGTAGATGCCGAACAAGATGCCGATGGTCAGCGCCAGCGCAAAGTTGTGCAGGCTGGGGCCGCCAAAGAAGAACATGGATAGCACCATGGCCTCCGTGGAGGCGTGGGTGATGATCGTGCGGCTCATGGTGCTGGTGATCGCATGGTCGATCACCTCGTGCGTGTTCATCTTGCGGTATTTGCGGAAGGCCTCGCGGATCCGGTCGAAGATCACCACCGATTCGTTCACCGAATAGCCCAGCACCGCCAGCACGGCCGCCAGCACCGAAAGCGAAAACTCCCACTGAAAGAACGCAAAGAAGCCCAGGATGATCACCACATCGTGCAGGTTGGCGATGATGGCGGCCACGCCGAACTTCCACTCGAAGCGAAAGGCCAGGTAGACCACGATGCCCACCACCACCATGGCCAGCGCCATGAGGCCCCCATGCACCAGTTCTTCGCCCACCTGCGGGCCGACAAACTCGGTGCGCCTGAGCGTCACGGCCGGATCGCCGGCCTTGAGCGCGGCAATGACCTGTTCGCTTTGCTGGGCAGAGGTCACACCCTTTTGCACGGGCAGGCGGATCATCACGTCGCGCGCGGTACCGAAGTTCTGCACCTGCACATCAGCGTAGCCGAGGCTCGCAACCGTCTCGCGCACCTTCGCCAGTTCGGCCGGCTGGCTGTAAGCCACTTCCATGACCGTGCCGCCCGTGAACTCCACCGACAGGTGCAAGCCACGCGTGAGCAGGAAGAACACGGCCAGCGCAAAGGTGATGAAGGAGATCGCGTTGAAAACCAACGCGTGCTTCATGAACGGGATGTCTTTTCTGATACGGAAAAACTCCATGATTTCTAGTCCTTGGTTGGAGTTTTCAGAGGAAGCGCATATGCGCGCAGCGCATGGGATGCTGGAACGAAGAATTCCATGGTCTTCCTCCTTTAGTTGGTCTTGGCCACAGCGGTGCCGGCGTCGGGTTTCCAGACCTGTCCGATCGACACGCTCTTGAGCTTTTTCTGGCGGCCATACCAGAGGTTCACCACGCCGCGCGAGAAGAACACAGCCGAGAACATGCTGGTCAGGATGCCGATGGTGTGCACCACGGCAAAACCGCGCACGGGCCCGGAGCCAAACGCCAGCAGCGCCAGGCCCACGACCAGCGTGGTCACGTTGGAGTCCAAAATGGTGGCCCAGGCGCGCTCGTAGCCCGCGTGGATGGCCGCCTGCGGCGACATGCCGTCGCGCAGTTCCTCGCGGATGCGCTCGTTGATCAGAACGTTCGAGTCGATGGCCACACCGAGCGCCAGCGCCATGGCGGCAATGCCGGGCAGGGTCAGCGTGGCTTGCAGCATCGACAGGATGGCCAGCAGCAGCAGCACGTTCACCGACAGCGCCAGCGTGGAAAACACGCCAAACAGCCGGTAATACACGCACATGAAGGCGGCCACGGCCACCATGCCCCAGACCACGCTGTGGATGCCGCGCTCGATGTTGTCGGCGCCCAGGCTCGGGCCGATGGTGAATTCCTCGATGATCTCCATGGGCGCCGCCAGCGAGCCGGCACGCAGCAGCAATGCGGTGTCGTTGGCTTCGGCTGTCGTCATGCGTCCCGAGATCTGCACCCGGCCGCCGCCGATCTCGCTGCGGATCACGGGGGCGGTGACCACCTCGCCCTTGCCCTTTTCAAACAGCACGATGGCCATGCGTTTGCCAATGTTTTCGCGCGTGATGTCGCGGAAGATGCGCGAGCCCTTGGCGTCGAGCGTGAGGTTGACGGTGGGTTCCTGGGTCTGGCCGTCAAAGCCGGGCTGGGCGTCGGTGAGGTTTTCGCCGGTCAGGATGACCTGCTTTTTCACGATGACCGGCTGGCCGCTGCGTTCCAGGTAGCGCTCGGAGCCAAACGGCACCGGCCCCCGGCCGCCTTCTGCCGAGCGCGCTTCGGTGCCTTCGTCCACCAGACGCACTTCCAGCGTCGCCGTGCGGCCCAGAATGTCTTTGGCCTTGGCCGTGTCCTGCACGCCGGGCAGCTGCACCACGATACGGTCCAGGCCTTGCTGCTGGATCACGGGTTCGGCCACGCCGAGTTCGTTGATGCGGTTGTGCAGCGTGACGATGTTCTGTTTGAGCGCCTGTTCCTGCACGCGGCGTGTGGCCTCGGGCTTGATCGTGGCGCGCAGCCGGAATTCGCTGCCCTCGGGCTGGCTGGTGGTCTGCAGGTCTGCGAACTGGTCGGCGATCAGGTTGCGGGTTGCCGTTTGCGTGGCCTCGTCGCGCACCTTGATGTCGATGGTCTGGCCATCGCGGCTGATGCCGCCATGGCGGATGTTTTTGTCACGCAGTGCGGTGCGGATGTCGCCCGCATAAGACTCAGCCTTTTTGGTCAGCGCGGCCTGCATGTCCACCTGCAGCATGAAGTGCACGCCGCCGCGCAGGTCCAGCCCCAGGTACATGGGGCGCGCATGCAGGGCCGTGAGCCAGGCTGGCGAGCGCGAGACCAGGTTCAGTGCCACGATGTACGATGGATTCGCAGGGTCGGGCACCAGGGCCTTCTGGATCGCATCGCGGGCCTTGAGCTGGTTGTCGGGGGTGTCCAGGCGCGCGCGCACCGAGCCACCGTCCAGGCTCACGAGGTCGGGCGTGACGCCCGCCGTCTTCAGCACTTCTTCCACTCGCTGCAGCACGGCCGCATCCACCTTGACGGTGGCCTTGGCCGAAGACACCTGCACCGCAGGTGCCTCGCCGAAGAAATTGGGCAAGGTGTACAGGGCACCCACCAGCAGCACGATCACCAGGATCGCGTACTTCCAGACCGGATAACGGTTCATGTTTACGCCTTTTCCGCGCCCTGCCGGCAGACGCCGCGCAAGGGCCGCCCCGCCGCGCTGGTGGCGTTCCCCTGACCGCGCGCAGCGCGGGAGCCGGGAGAAGGCGCGCAACGCCTGCGGGGGATGTTCATTGATTACTTGACCGTGCCCTTGGGCAGCACCTGCGCCACGGCGCTGCGCTGGATCTGCACTTCTACGCCGCTGGCGATCTCGATGTGCAGGAAACCTTCGGACAGGCGCGTGACCTTGCCGATGATGCCGCCGGCCGTGGCCACTTCATCGCCCTTGGCGATCGCATCGATCATGGCGCGGTGTTCTTTCTGGCGCTTCATCTGGGGGCGGATCATGACGAAATACAGCACCACGAACATCAGCACCA
>DAOPUP010000035.1:0-12064 GCA_035350655.1 Acidovorax sp.
TGCATGGTCACGAGTTCTTGGTCACAGGCACTGATGGTGGCCCCACGCCCAAGAGCACGCGGTGGCATGAAGTAACCACCGACGTGGCGGTTGGTCAGATGCGTCAGATCGAGTTCGTGGCCGACGAGGAAGGCGATTGGGCCTTCCACTGCCACAAGAGCCACCACACCATGAACCCCATGGGTCACGACGTTCCCACACTCATCGGCGTGGATCACAGCGGCCTTGCCAAGAAATTCAACAAGCTCATCCCGGACTACATGGTCATGGGCGAACGCGGTATGTCCGACATGGTCGAGATGGAAATGCCAATCCCTGACAACACCGTGCCCATGATGACCGGCCAGGGGCCGTTCGGATCGGTGGAGATGGGCGGGATGTTCAGCGTGCTCAAAGTGCGCAGGGAGCAAAAGCCCGGCGACTACAAAGACCCCGGCTGGTTCAAGCATCCGGCAGGCACGGTCGCGCATGAGTACACCGGCCCGATGGCCGAGCCCGCGCGATTCAGCGCAGAGGGCGGCCAGTCCATGCCGCGCGTTCGCAAGCCTGCAACGCCGACCGAAGTCAAGGTGCGCAAGCCTACATCGCATGGCGCGCATTGATTTTTTCCTTCAATTTTCAACCTGAGACCATCCATGAAATTCACGCGCTCCACTATTTCTCAACTCTTCGCCATGGCTGCACTGGCCGCATCGGGGGCAGCCTTCGCTGCCGGCAACCATGCAGGTGGCCACGGTGACGAGGGTGAGACAGCCATTGGCAAACCCGGCGTCGCCGCCAAGGCCCGTCGCACCATCACCATCGAAATGAGCGACAACATGCGCTACACGCCGTCGAACATTCAGGTCAAACAGGGCGAAACCGTGCGCTTCGTTGTCAAGAACGTCGGACAGGTCAAGCACGAACTCAGCCTGGGCACCGAGAAGGAGCTACTGGAGCACCTGGAACAGATGAAGAAGTTCCCGGACATGGAGCACGACGAACCCGGCAAGGTGACGCTGCAGCCTGGCAAGCAAGGCGAAATCGTCTGGCAGTTCACCAAGGCCGGAGGCGTGAACTTTGCCTGTCTGATGCCTGGCCACTACGAGGCCGGCATGAAGGGCACTGTCCAGGTTGGCAAGAAGTAATACGCCACCGTAGAGCCTGGAACAAGAAGTCCGCGTCATGTTCAAGAAAAAGCCCCGAGCGCTGGGACTGGCAGTGCCCGCCATGCCGATGGGCTTACCGGGCACGAATGGGCCGGCTTACAGCGGTCGGCGCACCCCCTTCAAGCGCTGCTGATTCAGAAAGATGGATTAGCAGAAATTTTCAACATGTATTCGTAAGGTCATCATGAACACCATCAAACAAATTCTTGCCATTTCCGCCGTGGCCGTGGGTATAGCGCTGCCCATGAGCAGCTTTGCCCAGGCAAGCATGGAGCCTGGCAAGACAGAAGCGGCACAGTCGGCGTCCCTGACCGATGGCGAGATCAAGAAAGTTGATCTGGACAACGGCAAGGTCACCATCAAGCACGGTGAAATCAAGCACATGGACATGCCCGGTATGACCATGGTATTCACCGCGAAGGACAAGAGCCTGTTGTCCAACGTGAAGCCTGGCGACAAGGTCAAGTTCATGGTCGTCAACGAGGGCGGGAAGATGGTTGTCACAGACATTCAGCCCGCTCAGTGAGAACACGCTGCTTTAGCGTGCTGTGTCGTCGCGGATGGATTTATTGATTGCTGACTGCGACGGTTTTGTAATCTGGAGAAGGAGAGCACTATGTCAAAAATTCACCATACCCTGATCGGGGTCTGTGTCGCTGCGGCCTCACTGAGCGTGATGGCGCAAGCCGCCGATGAGCACAAGGCCCATCACCCTGCAGGTAGCACGCAGCCCGCGTCCACCCAAATGAAGACTTCCGCAAAGCCAATGGGTACGGGGCCGATGGCTGGAATGGCCAAGATGGACGAGCATATGAAGTCCATGCAAGCGATGCACGAAAAGATGATGGCGGCCAAAACGCCGGAGGAGCGGCAGGCACTCATGGACGAGCACATGAAGCTCATGCAGGACGGCATGGGGATGATGCAGCAGATGGGCGCAGGCATGCAGGGCATGGGTGGCATGCAAGGTGGAAAGGGCATGTCCTCCAACATGGCCGAGCGTCATCAGATGATGGAAAAGCGCATGGAAATGATGCAGTCCATGATGCAAATGATGATGGACCGCCTGCCTGCCACGCCGACCAAGTAACGCACCCACCTGATTGCGAGTCACCATGAGCCATCAACACGACGGACACGAGTCGCCCCCCAGTTTCTGGAGTTCTCGATACGCCATCGGCTACGTGGCGATTGGTGCCGTGGCGGCGTATTTTTTGTTGACAGAACACCTCGCGCATGTCGTCGGGGCGCTACCTTTTCTCCTGCTCCTCGCCTGCCCGCTGATGCATGTTTTCATGCACGGCAGCCACGGTGGGCATGGTCACCATGGCCAGAGCAAGCCTGATGTGTCGAAGACTGCCGAATCGCGCAAAGAAGGAGATCCCCAGTGAACCACACCGAATCTGCTTATGGCCTGTGGTCGTTGGTCATCATCAATTCAGCGATCTTCATCATGTTTGCGTTCAGCTTTTTCAAGCCTGCAACGGCCCGTGACTGGAGGACGTTTGGCGCATTCGCAGCCTTCATAGTTGCCTTGTTCGTAGAGATGTATGGCTTCCCGCTGACGATTTATCTGATATCGGGCTGGCTTCAAACCAAGTTCCCTAATCTGGATCTGCTCTCCCACACCTCGGGTCACTTGTGGTCCACCCTGTTGGGCGAAAAGGGCGACCCGCATTTCGGCGTACTGCACATCGCCAGCTACGTTTTTCTGGGCTTTGGTTTCTACCTGTTGTCCACAGCGTGGAATGTGCTCTACCACGCTCAGCGTGGCCAATCGCTTGCAACAACAGGCCCCTACGCGCGCATTCGCCATCCGCAGTACGTGGCTTTTGTGATGATTCTGCTGGGCTTCCTGCTGCAGTGGCCCACCTTGCTGACCTTGGCCATGTTCCCTGTCTTGCTCCTGATGTACGGACGTCTGGCAATCACCGAAGAGAACGAAATGCACAAACAGTTCGGTGCAACGTACGACACATACGCCCAGCGCACACCCCGGTTTATCCCTCGCATGGGCAAGGCCCAGTCGACGACTGACTCGGTGTCAAAAAGATGATCTGGAATATTTCCCCGGCGGTATACGTTTCAATTTTTAGGAGTTTGATATATGAAAACGATTGATCTGCAAGTCGAGGGCATGAGCTGCGGCTCATGCGTCAAGCACGTCACGCACGCATTGCAACCGCTGCCGGGTGTCAGTGGGGTGGAGGTCGATCTCCAGTCTGGGCATGTCCGGGTGAGCGGGGAACTGGCGCAGGGCAGCGCCCCATTGTTGATGGCATTGACGGATGCGGGTTACCCCGCAAAGCTGGCCACAGACGCGCCCATTCCCGCTGCGACCTCGCAGCCTAAAGCCTCGGGCTGCCACAGCGGCGGTGCGGGGGGCCGTGGTTGCCGATGACGGCCACGGTATTTGATTCCGGGTCGACCGGCTGGGCGCGTCCGCGCCCGCACCTTTTGCTGGCAACTTTGAAGGAGCAACGCCATGGATCAGCCTGACAACGACTCCCATGCGCCATCGTTCTGGCGCCGCCCAGCCGGCATGGCGCTGGCAACGGCTGCCGTGATCGCTGGTTTTTATCTGCTGCGAGAGCACTGGGGCCATGTTCTGGGTTATTGGCCCTACCTGCTGCTCCTCGCCTGTCCGCTAATGCACCTGATGCACGGCCACGGCGGCCATGGTGGGCACGGCAACCATGCGCAGCCGCCACGGCGCACCAACAACAACAAGGAATAAGCAATGGACATGCATGCACACCACCATCACGGCAGTCACCCCCCTGCCGAGCCAGCCTCGCCAAAGGATCTAAAGGATCCGGTGTGCGGCATGACCGTTACGGAGCAGTCTGAACACAAATTGACGCACGAAGGGCGGCCCTACTATTTCTGTAGCGCCAAGTGCCAAGGCAAGTTCGCAGCGAACCCACTGCAATACCTTGTATCTACTGCACCCGAGGACACCGCGCCAGAGCCGGCCGGCACCATCTACACCTGCCCTATGCACCCCGAGGTGCGGCAGGATCATCCTGGAATCTGTCCCAAGTGCGGCATGACATTGGAGCCAATCATTCCTCTGGACGAGGAAGACAACCATGAGTTAAAGGATTTTCAGCATCGCTTCTGGTGGACACTGCCATTCACAGTCATCGTTACTGTTCTTGCAATGTTCGGCCATCGTCTCGGGTGGTTTGACATGAACGTTCAAACCTGGGTCGAACTGGCGCTGTCCTTACCCGTCGTGTTGTGGACGGGTTGGCCCTTCTTCGTACGCGGTTGGCAGTCTCTTGTCCATCGCAGCCCCAACATGTGGACATTGATTGGCCTGGGTACTGGCGCGGCCTTTCTCTACAGCCTCGTGGCTACCGTGGCGCCGGGCGTGTTCCCAGATTCATTCATTTCCATGGGTCGCGTGGCTGTTTACTATGAGGCGGCAGTGGTCATCATCTCGCTGACCATGCTGGGCCAGATCATCGAGTTGAAGGCCCGTTCGCAAACTTCTGCGGCGATCAAGGCGCTGCTCGGTTTGGCACCCAAGACCGCTCGCCGCATCAATGCGGATGGCAGCGAAGAGGACGTGCCGCTGAACCATGTTCACGTCGGGGATCTGCTGCGCATTCGTCCCGGCGAGAAAGTGCCGGTCGACGGCGTTGTGACCGAAGGCAGCAGTGCGGTCGATGAATCCATGCTTACTGGCGAGCCTGTGCCGGTGACCAAACGGCTTGGTGACAATGTGATTGGCGCCACGATGAACACCAGTGGCGCCTTGGTGATGCGCTCCGAAAAAGTCGGTGCGGCCACCATGCTGTCGCAGATTGTTCAGATGGTGGCCAATGCCCAGCGCTCGAAGGCGCCCATGCAGCGCATGGCGGATGTGGTGGCAGGCAAATTTGTGGTCGTGGTGGTGCTCATCGCCATTGCCACCTTCTTTGTCTGGGGTTGGTTCGGTCCGGAACCTAGCTGGGTGTTTGGCTTGATCAACGCAGTGGCCGTGCTGATCATCGCTTGCCCCTGTGCGCTGGGGCTGGCCACGCCGATGTCGGTGATGGTGGCCACAGGGCGTGCCGCGACACAGGGGGTGCTGTTCCGCGATGCTGGCGCCATCGAGAAAATGCGCGAGGTGGACACGCTGATAGTGGACAAGACAGGAACTTTGACCGAAGGTAAGCCCGCTTTCGACACCGCAGTTGCCGCACCCGGCTATACAGCGGACGAAGTACTGCGCCTTGCGGCCAGTTTGGACCAAGGCAGCGAGCATCCTTTGGCAGAGGCCATCGTCAGCGCAGCACGCGCCAAGGGCCTGGAACTGATCAAGCCGCTAGATTTCGAATCCGGCAGCGGCATTGGCGTGCGCGGCATCGTCGATGGGAAGCATCTGGTGCTGGGCAACACCGCATTGATGCAGCAGGAGGGCGTGGCCACTGATGCGCTCAAGGTAGATGGCGAGCGTCTGCGCAGTGAAGGCGCCAGCGTGATGCATCTGGCCGTGGACAGACAACTGGCTGGCATCCTGGCCGTGACCGATCCCATCAAGGCCACCACCTTGGAAGCCATTAAGACTTTGCACGCCAGCGGTTTGCGCATCGTGATGGCAACTGGCGATGGTCTGACCACCGCCAAGGCCGTGAGTGCAAAACTGGGCATCGACGAGGTGCATGGCGAAGTCAAGCCCGCAGACAAGCTGGCGCTCGTGGAACGGCTCCAGAAAGAGGGCCACATTGTCGCCATGGCCGGCGATGGCATCAACGATGCGCCTGCGTTGGCAAAGGCCGATGTCGGCGTGGCCATGGGCACGGGGACCGATGTGGCCATGAACAGCGGCCAGATCACGCTGGTCAAAGGCGATTTGCGCGGCATCACCGCCGCACGCGACATCTCTATCGACACCGTCCGAAACATGCGCCAGAACCTCCTGTTCGCATTCGTTTACAACGGCATTGGGGTGCCGATTGCGGCAGGCGTGCTGTACCCATTCACTGGGTGGTTGTTGTCCCCGCTGATCGCGGCGCTGGCCATGAGTCTGAGCTCGGCCTCGGTGATTTTCAATGCTCTGCGTTTACGGCGCGGAAAAAAATGACCCCGTAGTTCGGAGGAATGATGAAAATCCCCACGTCACCACAAAAGCCTCGGACCTCTCAACGCACCACGGCGGTGGGTAAGGAAGCAGCGGTGCAATGGACGCACCGCCAGACAAAGGATCTACCACCGACCGTCTTGGATCATTCCGAGGAGTTGTTGAGGCCTGCGCCACAGGATGCGTCTAGTGGCATGAAAAGAGCAGCTGAAGCACCTTCGACGCAGGACTATTTCGATTACCAGCGCGACTTCTTCGAACGCACCATTCTGTTCTGGGACACGCTTCGCCAGCGCGCGAACAACATGCTGGAGCACGAGCGAGCCGGATTGCCGCCGCTTCTGGACTTCAAGTATGAAACGCTGTTGGACGCGCGCAGCTTCGAACGGTCCGTCAACTATGCACTGCTGCGCATCACGGAAATCGACGGGCATTGCTGGGACGACTGCGTCGATCCTGACAAACCTCCGGTCATTGTTGTCGATCCACGCGCCGGCCATGGCCCTGGGATCGGCGGCTTCAAGCGCGACTCTGAAGTCGGAATGGCGATGCGCGAGGGCCATCCGGTTTATTTCGTGATCTTCTTTCCCGAGCCGACTCTGGGGCAGACCCTGGCAGACGTGTTGCATGTGCTGCGGCGTTTCGCCGAAGAAGTTGCGCAACGCCATCCTGGCAATCCTCCTGTGCTTTATGGCAACTGCCAGGCCGGGTGGGCGCTGACGCTGCTGTCCGCAGACTGCGCCGGTCTGGTCGGACCGGTGGTGCTCAATGGCTCACCCTTGTCATATTGGGCTGGCGAGTCCGGTGTCAATCCGATGCGTCTTTCCGGAGGGCTCCTTGGCGGCAGCTGGTTGGCGCATCTGACGGCCGACCTGGGCAATGGCCGCTTCGATGGAGCCTGGCTGGCGCAGAATTTCGAGAACCTCAAGCCCGAAAAGGCTGTTTGGGAGAAGTACGCCCAACTCTTCACCAACGTCGACAGTGAGCAGGCGCGTTTTCTGGAGTTCGAGCGTTGGTGGAACGGTTTTTATTTCCTGAGTCGGGAAGAGATCCTTGCGATTGTTGAAAACCTGTTCATCGGCAACCAGCTTGAACAGGGTCTTTTCCAGATTTGCCAGGGTTGCACTGCTGACCTCAGGCGGATCAGGAATCCAATCGTCATCTTTGCGTCCTACGGCGACAACATTACGCCACCACACCAGGCGCTCGGATGGATTCCGGCAGTCTACAAAGACACCGAGGATCTCAAGCAGGCCGGACAGCGCATCGTCTACCTCACGAACCCGCACGTCGGCCATCTCGGCATTTTTGTCTCCGCCGGGGTGGCGCGTCTGGAGCACCGGGCGATCCTGGAGAGCCTGGCTGAGATTGAGGCGCTGGCCCCGGGCCTCTATGAAATGAAGATCGACAACCCGTCGGGTGACCCGGACTGCCATAAGCCCACCTACAGCATCCGCTTTGAACCCCGTCAGGTTGAAGACCTGAAAACGGATTACCCGCAGGAAGCTTTTGAGCGGGTGAAACAGGTCTCGACATTCAACGAGGCGCTTTACCGGGCATT
Organism: Acidovorax sp.; assembly: GCA_035350655.1. Taxonomy (GTDB): domain Bacteria; phylum Pseudomonadota; class Gammaproteobacteria; order Burkholderiales; family Burkholderiaceae_C; genus Acidovorax. The sequence continues at coordinate 7,781 of DAOPUP010000035.1, forward strand.
CGTCAGTCCTTGGGCGCAAGCGCTGTCCACACCCTGGACAGCCCAAATGCTCAAGTGGCTCCATCCGATGCGCACCAGTCGGTATTTGCTCTCGGAAACGTTCAGTCCGTGGATGCGCGGCGTTGCCTTGCTGGCCGAGCCGCTTGGCAAGAACCGCCAGCCGCTTGCGCCGCATCACCCGTTGATCGAGCGTGAGCGTGAAGCTGCAGGGGAAGTGACCCATGCGCTGGGAAGGCTGCGCGAAGGCCGAGACGCTGCGAGCGAGCAGGCGTTTCGCCTGATGTTTCAAAACCCTGTCTTGTTCGCAGGCGTCCTGGGGATGGTGGGTAAAGAGGGTGGCAACGGTAATTCAGTGCGCCCCAACGCCGACTGAGCCCTGATAGAAGTTTTATTTTCCAACCAAGAGAGATCATGATGACAAGAAAAAACAACTGGCTTTTGACAGCGGTGCAGATGGGCCTATTGGCCTGGTCCGGCGCCACCTTGGCCGCCGACAAGGTGTATGTGGCCAACGAGGGGGCTGACACGGTGAGCGTGCTCGATGCTGCGTCGTTCAAGACACTGGCAAGCGTGCGCGTCGGCAAGGCACCGCACAACGTGCAGGTATCGCCCGACGGCAAGGTCGTATGGGTGACCAATAACGGGGAGCCTGCTCAAACGGCCGACGCGTCGGAGCACAAGGAGATGGCCCAAGGCAGCCACGATGCGATGGGAAAGCCCGGCGCGGTTTGGGCCATCGATACCGCGACTAACGCAGTCGTCGCCAAGGTGCCGGTTGGCATGCACCCGGCCCATGTGGTGGTGTCGCCCGACGGCCGCTTCGCCTACATCACCAACGGCGGCGACAACACGGTCAGTGTGATCGACACAGCGGCGCGGAGCCTCGTGGCGACGATTCCGGTCGGCAAGTTTCCCCACGGTCTTCGCATCAGTCCGGACGGCAAGCAGGCCTACGTCGCCAACCTCAAGGGCGGAACGGTGTCGGTCATCGATACCGCCAGCCAGAAGGAGATCGCGCAAGTTCCTGCAGGCAAGGGGCCGGCTCAAGTGGGCTTCACGCCGGACGGGAGTCTTGTCTTGGTGTCGCTGTCGGAGGAAAACGCGGTCGCCGTGATCGACCCGGCTACGCGCAAGGTGATTCGCAAGGTTGCCGTCGGAACAGTCCCCATCCAGCTGTATGTCACGCCGGATTCGCGCACGCTGCTGGTGGCCAATCAGGGCACGCCCAAGAAGCCTGGCAAAACCGTCAGCCTGATTGAGCTGGAGAGTTTCAAGGTTGCCAAGACCGTCGTGACCGGCGCCGGTGCTCATGGCGTGGTTGTCGACCGTGAAGGCCGGTACGCCTACGTTACCAACATGTACGCCAATTCGGTTTCCGTGCTTGATGTGAAGGATCGCAAGGTTGTGAAGACCGTTCCGGTAGGCAAGACTCCCAACGGCATCAGCATTACGCCTTGACGGTTTGTCCGTCGCTTGCAGCTGTCCGGCAAGGTGCAAAAAAAGTAAAACAAGACAACCTGGGCGTTTACAGAAATGACGGTCATCGATATTCGCATTCAACGAATCACGCAGCTTTACGATTCATTGGACCCTTCGCCGCTCCATGAGAAAACACTGAGCCGTGCTGTGGAAAACTATATCGTTGACTGTGCGGGCGAGTATGGTTTAGATGAATCGCTTCGTCTCATTGTTCATGTCCCGACGTCGATCAGAGAGTACGAGGTGGAAATTGCAGGAGCGATCCATGCGCACTTTCAAGCGCAATATGCGCAGTGCAGGCGCCGGTATCGACGAAGGATGCGACAGGGCACTTCCTGTTAACGGGACTCGCCGTTCTGGGTACGACGCTGCTTGTACGGGCCTTATTGGGTAATCCTGGCAACAGCCAGGTGCTTACGGCCATCAGCGAAGGGCTGTTGATTGTTGGCTGGGTGGCGATGTGGCGCCCGATCGAAGTACTCTTGTTTGAACGTGTGGAAAATCACCAAAACATGGCGCTTTTTGATCGTCTTTCCCACATCGAAGTGGGGTTCGCCCTAGAGGAGACCGAGTTTGACCATGATGCAAAAAGTGGGCAGATAGGGGATCTGCGGACACTCAGCGATTCGCCTGCGCGGAGCCCGAATGCGCGCGACGAATCTTTTTTTACGATAGCGCGTGCGCCATTCTATCGGTCGATGACCGCAGGCGTGGCGTCGGAGAATTTGAAATGAAATTGAGACCACTTGTCCTTGGCGTGGGAGGGGGATTGGTCTTGCTCGTGGTGGCTGGAATCCTCTATTTCTTCTTGAGTGCCGGTGGCAGGCGGGAGGCAGCGTTGACGCATACCTTGCGTCCTGATGATCCTCAGGTCTTGCAAGTAGGCGCTCGCATATACGCTCAGAACTGTGTCGCCTGCCACGGCACCAAGGGCGAAGGCCAGCCCAACTGGCGTGATCGCGGATCGGATGGCTTGCTTCCTGCGCCGCCGCACGATCCCAGCGGCCACACCTGGCACCATCCTGATGCGCAACTTTTTGCCATCACCAAGCATGGCCTTGCCAAGCTCATCGACCAGCCTGACTATCGCACCGCCATGCCGGTCTACGACGGCGTGTTGAGCGATGACGAGATCGTGGCCGTGCTGTCCTGGATCAAAGCGCAATGGCCGCTGGAGGTACAGCAGCGCCATGACGAGATCAACGCCCAATACCGCAAGTCCCTGCCTCGCTAGCTGTCGGGACGACGGCAGAAGCAGACTGAATCGCTTCAACATGATGAAAGACTTGACCTTGACATCATGGGAAGGCAAAAAATAGAACAAGCGTCTTGAAAGGCATTGACATGAACCATCACCCATCACCCATCACCCATCACCCACATCACCAGCCCTCGGGGGCCAGTCGGCTGCCCTTGACGACATCTCACCGAAGGCGGACGACTTGAAGGATCCTGTGTGCGGTATGAGCGTGACCTCCCAATCGCCTCATCAGGCCATGCATGACGATCATCACTACCGCTTTTGCAGCACGCACTGCCGCGACAAGTTCATTGCAGACCCTGTGCGCTATAGGGTGAGCGAGGCACCGGTCGGTACATAAAATGCCGGCGCGCTCTATGTGTGCCCCATGCTCCCTGAAGTGCGCCAGGATCACCCAGGGCGCTGCCCCAAGTGCCAAATGAACCTGGTGTTGGAAGACCAGGCCAAGGACGGAACTGATGGTGCTCATCATCACGCCCACCATGCGCAGGGCCATGCGCAGCCCGGGGCGACCACCGACAAGGCCGCAGAAATGCCGGCTGGCACAATCTATACCTGCCCCATGTATCCCGAGGTGCAACAGGATCATCCCGGCAATTGCCCTAAATGCGGCATGTCATTGGAGCCTATCATCCCCTTGGACGCGGAAGACAACAGTGAGCTGAAGGATTTTCAGCGACGCTTCTGGTGGACGTTGCCGCTCACGCTGATCGTCACCACCCTGGCCATGTTCGGCCATCGTCTGGGATGGTTCAACATGGCAACCCAGAGCTGGGTCGAGCTGGTGCTGTCGCTGCCGGTGGTGCTGTGGGCCGCCTGGCCGTTCTTTGTGCGTGGCTGGCAGTCCATCGTTCATCGAAGCCCGAACATGTGGACGCTGATCAGCCTGGGCACCGCGGCAGCTTTTGTCTACAGCGTCGCCGCCACGTTGGCGCCGGGCGTGTTTCCCGAATCGTTTGTTTCGATGGGTCGCGTGGCCGTGTACTTCGAGGCCGCCGTGGTCATCATTTCGCTGACGATGCTGGGTCAGATCCTCGAATTGAAGGCGCGTTCGCAAACCTCGGCGGCTATCAAGTCCTTACTCGGGTTGGCGCCCAAGACTGCGCGGCGCATCAACGCGGATGGAAGTGAGGAAGATGTGCAACTGAACCAGGTGCATGTCGGCGATCTGCTGCGCGTGCGCCCTGGCGAGAAAGTCCCGGTCGATGGCGTCGTTACCGAAGGCCGCAGCGCGGTGGATGAATCCATGCTCACCGGCGAGCCCGTTCCGGTAACCAAGCGCTTGGGCGACAAACTGATCGGCGCCACGCTCAACACCAGCGGTGCTCTGGTGATGCGCTCGGAAAAAGTCGGTGCAGCGACCGTGCTGTCGCAGATCGTGCAGATGGTGGCCAATGCCCAGCGCTCGAAGGCACCGATGCAGCGCATGGCTGACGTGGTGGCTGGCAAGTTCGTTCTCGTGGTGGTGCTCATCGCGATCACCACCTTCTTCGTCTGGGGTCTGTTCGGTCCCGAGCCGAGCTGGGTGTTCGGTCTGATCAACG
>DAOPUP010000036.1:0-11993 GCA_035350655.1 Acidovorax sp.
GTGGGTTCGATTCCTGCCAGCCGCACCAACAGGTAAGCCCTGAGTCTGAAAAGACTCAGGGCTTTTTCCTTTTGGAAGTCCTGATATATTGCACTGCTACTGGGTGTGGCATGTGGACAGTTTTCATCGGTGCGGCGGCTTCTGGTGGGCGTGGTTGCGCAGCGGGCTTCTGTGGGCTGTGCATGCGGTCATCGGTTCCACCCATCGATGCAAGAGCGCGCCATGAAGTCGCCCGACGGACTGTGCTGCCATGTATTCACCTGCGTCTTCACGCAGGTGGTGGCCAGGATCGCGAGAAGTTGTGGTTGCAGCTTTCTAGGGCATCGACCCACTTCGCAAACGCGACATTGCCATTGAGTTTGGTTTGTACAGCGAAAAAATCAACGCCGCTCGGTTTGGGCATGGCGCATGTTTGGTAGCTACCGTTGTCCGCCTGACGCTGATTGCCGTCTTGGGAAGTGCGGCCGACATGTTCCTCAGATCTGGTATGAATGGGCGTCCTGGCCCATCTTCCGATCGCCTGAACGAACCCATTTCACCTGCGTCCCTGCGGCCGAGACAGGTTACTGCTAGAGCCGCGTTAGTCACAAGCCGCAGCGCAGAACAGATGGGTATCCATGCGCCCTCACCGATTGCGGTGCGCTTCATCGCGAGCGATGTGTCGCCTGCCTTGCCGCGGTATGTTTGGCCAGCCCGACTGGACTCGAACCAGTTACCCCAAACTTAGAAGGTTTGTGCTCTATCCAGATGAGCTACGGGCTGGAATCGAGCTCGCATTCTAAGCGCAACCGCAGAGGGGGGCGACCACGCAGTGTCTGGGGGGCGTGCCGCGCTCCAGCGGCGCATTCTGGCACCCCGATATCAACAAAAAACAGCCATGTGATGCAGCCCACGGAGGAAGCTCAGTGTCCAGGGGGGGGCGATCAGCCCCTCATCCCGCAGGCTCAGGGTGATCGGACTGTGGCTAGCGGGGTGTGCTTGCCATCGCGGGATTGGCGCGTGTGCGATACGCCGCACTGCATGGTGAAGTCGAAGTCTTGCATGTCTTTGAAATGCAGCTCCCGTGCAGCCTGCGCGAGAGGCTGGATGCCCCGAATCGTTTGGGGGCAAAAATTGCAAGAGACCTGGCGGCTTGAGCCGGTCATTGGCCACCCAGGCCGCCTTGATCCACGGAGCGGCCGTCCATGTCTTGCGCGGCGATCGCTGCGTCGCAAGTTCAGCGTCGCCCGATCTCGCGCACCAGCCGCATGCCCACCAGCGTGTAGCGCGTATCGGGGCTGTTCCAGTTGCGGTAGCCGCAGCGGGCATAGAACGCCCAGGTGTGCCACGAGCCGCCGCGGCGCACGCGCACGTTCCCATCTGCAGGGCCTTGCGGGTCGGTGTGGGGCGAATGCGTGTAGTAGCGGTCGCCATGCCAGTCGCCAACCCACTCCCAGGCGTTGCCCAGCATGTCGTGCAGGCCGAAAGCGTTGGGAGCAAAGCGGCCTACCGGCGCCGTAAAGGCATGGCCGTCGCTTCCGGCCAATGCATGCTGCTGCCAGCGCGGCCAATAGGGGGCGGCGGCCTGGTCGAACACATTGGCCGCCCGCACCAGCCCCGCAGGCGCATCGCCGTGGGGGTAGCGCGTGCGGGTGCCGGCGCGGCAGGCGTATTCCCACTCGGCTTCGGTGGGTAGGCGGTAGCGGTGGCCTTCGGTGCGGCTGAGCCAGCGGGCCAGCGCCTGGGCGTCGTTCCAGGTCACGTTGACCACGGGGTGGTCTTCACCTTGCGCGAAACCCGGGTTGCGCCAGGAGTAGCGCGGGCTGCGTCCTTCAAAGGCATCGCCGCGGGCCGTTGTGGCGGGATCGTAGGTGGGGTTGTAGCCATAGCCGCCGGTGCCGTCGGCCTCGGACTCAGCGCGGTAGCCCGAAGCTTCGATGAACCGCCGGAACTGCCCCACGGTGATTTCATGCTGCCCTAGATAGAAAGCGCGGCGGATACGCACGCGGTGTGCGGGGCCTTCGTCGGTGATTTCGGTGAAGCGTTTGCGCTCCAGTTGCGGGAAGGCCTGGGCCAGCGTGTGCGGGGATTCGTCGCTGCCCATTGTGAAACTGCCTGCCGGCACCTTCACGAAGGCCATGCCGAGTGTGTTGGTCCAGACCTGAGGGGCTGGGGTGGCCGGGGGAGCCGCCATTGCGAAGGCCATGGGCGCCAGCACACACAGCAGGGTGAGGGCAGGCTGAAGGAACATTTTGGCCTCAAGCCCTTATTTTGTAATGACCTATTGCTATGAAAATAATATTATCAAAGGCGGACGCCTCAGGCGCTGGCCGCGTCGGCCAGCTGTTGCAGGGCGGCGGCCAGGTCCTGTGCCAGCACGCCGTCCACAGGTGCCAGCTGGCTGGCCAGGTCGGCCAGTGCGCTCTCGCCCTGCTGCTGCAGGCGGGCAATGGCCTGGCCCGCATCCTTGGGCGCGGCAAAGCCCGTGCTTTGCAGCAGCAGGCGGCCGTCGGCGGCCACGAACTTGAAGTAGAACTGGCCGTCGGCTTCGCGGTATTGCTTGAAGCTGGGCAGGGCGGCCTTGGTTGCTTTGGCGGCTTTGGGGGCGGCACTGGCCTGGGCCAGGCTGCGCAGGCCCACGGCAGAGCGCAGCTGGCGCACGAAGGGCGTGGCAATCTGGCGCGCGCGCTCGGCGCCCGCCAGCAGGGTCTGCTCAATCTTCTCGGGGTGGGCCATCAGGTCGTCATAACGCTCGCGCATCGGCGCCACGTCGCGGTCGATGCGCTCGAACAGCAATTGCTTGGCATCGCCCCAGGCAATGCCCTCGGCATACTGCGTGCGCAGCGCCTCGGTTTCGGCGGGCGTGGCGAAGGCCTGATAGATCTGGAACAGGGCCGAACCCTCGACTTCCTTGGGCTCGCCGGGTGCGCGCGAGTCGGTGAGGATGCCGCCGATCAGTTTTTTGAGCTGCTCGCGCGAGGAGAACAGCGGGATCGTGTTGTCGTAGCTCTTGCTCATCTTGCGGCCATCGAGCCCCGGCAGCGTGGCCACATGCTCGTCGATGGCGGCCTCGGGCAGCGTGAAGTGCTCGCCATACAGGTGGTTGAAGCTGGCCGCCATGTCGCGCGCCATCTCGATGTGCTGGATCTGGTCGCGACCCACGGGCACCTTGTGGGCGTTGAAGATCAGGATGTCGGCCCCCATGAGCACGGGGTACATGAACAGGCCGGCGGTCACGCCATCGTCCTGTTCGCGGCCGACGGCAGCGTTCTTGTCTTGCGCGGCCTTGTAGGCGTGGGCACGGTTGAGCAGGCCCTTGCCGGTCACGCAGGTCAGCAGCCAGGTCAGTTCGGTGGTTTCGGGGATGTCGGACTGGCGATAGAACGTGACACGCTCCGGGTCCAGCCCCGCAGCCAGCCAGCTGGCGGCGATTTCCAGCGTGGAGCGCTGGATGCGTGCCGGGTCTTCGCACTTGATGAGCGCGTGGTAGTCGGCCAAAAAGTAAAAGCTCTGCACGCCAGGCCGCAGGCTGGCCGCCACCGAGGGGCGGATGGAACCCACGAAGTTGCCCAGGTGGGGCGTGCCCGTGGTGGTGATGCCGGTGAGAAAGCGCGTGGTGCTCATGGGGGCGAAATCAGCAGATAAAGGGAAAGAAACGCTTCAGCGCAGCAGGGCGGTGAGCGGTGTGAGAAGTAGGTTGATCACCGCGTAGCCCAGGCCCATCAGCGGGCGCAGCCACAGCGTGCCCACCACACCGGCAATCACCAGTCCCATCACGATGAAAAAGCCCCAGGGCTCGATGCGCGACACCATGTGCGCCTGCTTCCAGGGCAGCAGGCCCACCAGGATGCGCCCGCCGTCCAGCGGCGGCAGCGGAAACAGGTTGAACGCCCACATCACCAGGTTGACCAGCACGCCGGCGCGCGCCATCTCGACGAAAAAGCGCTCATCCACGCCAGAGCCCACCAGGGTCACCAGCAAAATGGCCCAGAGCACTGCCTGAAGAAAGTTCGAGGCCGGGCCCGCCAGGGCCACCCACACCATGTGGCGCTTGGGGTTGCGCAGGTTGCCGAAATTCACCGGCACCGGTTTGGCATAGCCGAACAGGAAAGCGCCCGAGGTGGCGAAATACAGCAGCAGCGGCATCAGGATGGTGCCGACCGGGTCGATGTGCTTGAAGGGGTTGAGCGTGATGCGCCCCATCATGAACGCGGTGTTGTCACCAAAGTGGCGCGCCGCATAGCCATGGGCTGCCTCGTGCACGGTGATGGCAAACAACACCGGCAGGGCGTAGATCAGAACGGTTTGGATGAGGTTGGATGTGTCCACGCCCGGATTGTCTCAGACGTGGCGCCGGGTTCGGGTGGCCAAAGGTGGTGGATGGGGCGGGCCGAAGGCGCGGTCGTGCGACAAGATCCGAAACCGTGCAAATTATTGATAGCACGTTGCGCTGCGTAACAAAATGCATCCATGGGGCGTCCTGTGTGTCTTTTGCTGCGCTGACTCTCTTACAGAACCATTTTTCGGAGACATTCCCTGTGCACTTGGATCACCTCAAAATCGGTACCCGCCTCATTCTCGCGTTTGGGGGCATTGCGTTGTTGATGGCGCTGATCATGGCGATGGGCATGTCCAGGATCGGTCAGGCCGAGGACGCGTACCGCAGCGCGGTGTCGACAGCGAGTGACGGCGAGTGACGGCGAGCGCAGGGCCAAGGCCGCGCAGGCCCATGAGCACCTGCAGGGCACGCGTTCGTGGATCGTGGGCGGCGGGTTGGCCGTGTTCGCGCTGTCGTTGGTAGCCTTTTTAAGGCTGCGCACGGGCATTGTGAATCCGCTCAACCAAGCCATCTTGATCGCCGAGACCGTGGCGTCAGGGGACTTGAGCCAGGAGTTTGGCTCCGATCTGAGGGGCGACTTCGGCCGGCTGCTGGGCGGGCTCGGCACCATGGAGGACACGCTGACCGACCTGGTCTCGCGCATCAAGCAAAGCACTGATTCCATCACCGCATCGGCTGCAGACATCGACCGTGGCAATGTGGACCTGTCACATCGCGCCGAAGACCAGGTCGCGACCCTCGCTGAAACGGCCACCAGCATGGAGCAACTGACGGCCACCGTGCGCCAGAACGCCGATCGTGCGGATTCCGCGAGTGGCTTGGCCGTGAAGGCATCGGCCATCGCCGAGCAGGGCGGTACGGTAGTGGGTGAGGTGGTGCAGACCATGCAGGCCATCAGCGGCAGCTCGCGCAAGATCGTGGACATCATCCAGGTGATCGAAGGCATTGCGTTCCAGACCAACATCCTCGCGCTGAACGCCGCGGTGGAAGCCGCTCGTGCAGGCGAGCAGGGCCGCGGCTTTGCCGTGGTGGCCAGCGAGGTGCGCAGCCTGGCGCAGCGCAGCGCTGTGGCCGCGCGCGAAATCAAGGCGCTGATCAGCGCGTCAGTCGAGCAGGTGGAAAGCGGCGCGGGGCAGGTCGGAAAGGCCGGTCAGACCATGCAGGAAATTGTGACTGCCGTGGGCCAGGTGAGCGCCCTGCTGGGCGAAATCTCGGTCGCCCTGCGCGAGCAGAGCGAGGCCATCAGCCACGTGAACGGGGCGGTGTCACACATGGATGGCGCAACACGGGAAACCGCTGCGCTCGTGCAGAACGCGGTGGCCGCTGCGTCTGCCCTGTCGGCACAGTCCCGTGATCTGGAGCAGGCCGTCGGGGCATTCAAGCTCTGATAAGGCTTCGCCGGCCAGCGGTGGCAGGGCTTCAGGTCCCTGGTGCGCACTTGGTTGGCGAACCGGCTGGGGGCTCTGCGGTGACTTTTCGGGGCGTTTTTTCGGGCGGCGCCTACAGCCCCAGCGCCTGCACGCTGCCGCGGCCTTCGCGCAGCACTTCGGGGTCGCCGCCGTTGCCCATGGGCGTGAGATCGATCACGGTGGTGGGCTCCAAGGGGCAGGCGCCCGCATCCACGATGGCATCGAGCAGCTTTTCGTAGCGGTCGCGGATTTCCTGGGGGTCGTTGAGCGGTTCGGTCTCGCCCGCCGGAATCAGGGTGGTGGCCAGCAGCGGCGCGCCATGCAGCTCCAGCAACAATTGCAGGCCCTTGCGGTCGGGCACGCGCAGGCCGATGGTCTTGCGCGATGGGTGGCTCACGCGGCGCGGCACCTCTTTGGTGGCTTCCAGGATGAAGGTGTAGGGCCCCGGTGTTCCCAGCTTGAGCAGCCGGTATTGCCGGTTGTCCACCCGTGCGTAGTTGGCCAACTCGGACAGGTCGCGGCACAGCAGGGTCAGGTGGTGCTTGTCGTCCACCTGGCGGATACGGCGCAGGCGATCCACGGCGTCCTTGTCGTCAAGGTGGCACACCAGGGCGTAGCTCGAATCGGTGGGCACGGCCAAGATGCCGCCTTTTTGCAGCAGGGTGGCCGCCTGCTTGAGCAGCCTCGGTTGCGGGTTTTCTGGGTGAACTTCGAAATACTGGGCCATGGCAGCCAACGCCTCCAGGTAGTTGTCAGGCGGCCGGGCGCACCCGCTCGGCCAGCAGTTCCCACACGGGGGTCAGGGTGCCAGGCAGCAGGGGCAGGGCACCCAGGTCGGTGTGGGATTCGTCGGGGCTGTGAAAGTCGCTGCCGCGCGAGGCGGCCAGGCCGAACTCGTGGGCCATCGCCCCGTAGGTGACATATTCGGCCGCGCTGTGGCTGCCGGTGACCACTTCCACGCCCTGGCCGCCATGGGCCTTGAACTCGGAAAACAGCGCGTATTCCTCGTTGGCCGTGAGCTTGTAGCGGGCCGGGTGGGCGATCACCGCCACGCCCCCGGCATCGGTGATCCAGCGCACCGCGTCGCCCAGCGCCGCCCAGCGGTGCGGCACATAGCCGGGCTTGCCTTCGACCAGGTATTTGCGAAACACTTCCGCAGTGTCGCGGCACACGCGGGTTTCAACCAGAAAGCGTGCAAAGTGGGTGCGCGAAACCAGCTCGGGGTTGCCCACAAACTTCAGTGCGCCCTCATAGGCGCCATGAATGCCCGCCTGCGCCAGTTGCGCCGCCATTTCGCGTGCGCGCCCGCCACGGCCGCCCCGGGTGGTGGCCAGGCCTTGCGCGAGCTGCGGGTTGTCGGCATCGAAGCCCAGGCCCACGATGTGCACGGTGGTGTTGGCAAAACTGACAGAGATTTCCGTGCCCGTGAGGTAAGCCATGCCCTGGCTGCGGGCGGCGGCGGCGGCGCGGTGCTGGCCGCTGATCTCGTCGTGGTCGGTCAGGGCCCACAGCTCGACCCCGTTGGCCTTGGCGCGCGCGGCCAGTTCCTCGGGTGCCAGGGTTCCGTCGGATACGACGGAGTGGCAATGCAGGTCGGCGTTGAGGTAGGTGGTCACCGATCCATTCTACGGGTTTGTCCTTGTGCGGGCGCTGCGGTGGGCCGTGCAGGCCGTGTTGCATTCAGCACAAAGCACCTGTTGCAAAATGTAGCATTTTGAACGGCGCCGGTGATAATTGCTCGTTTCATTCGCCCTTTCAGGGTTTCGGGGTTTCAGAAGGAAGAGCCATGCAGCTGGACAACATCCGGGTATCGCGCAAGTTGTGGGGAGCATTCATCGGGTTGATGATTGCCATGCTGATCATGTCCGGGTGGGCGCAAAACCGCGCCAACAACTCCATGGTCAGCGCCATGGATGCGGTGGTCGAGATCGAGGGGCGCATTGGGTCCGCCCTGCGCTGGCGTGGCGCCACCGAAACCGCCGTGACGATGATCATGGGCAGTGCCGTGACCACCGACGAAGCGCTGGCGCAGCAATATGACGCCCGCGTCAAGGAAATCATTGGCCAGATCAACAAGGTGCAGGAAACCATCGTGGCCTCGGCCACCGCACCGGCGGAAAAAGCGGCCCTCGACAAGGTGTAGGAAGCGCGCAAGCTGGTGCTGGCAACCACCGCCCGGTCGCGCGAGGTCAAGAGCGCGGGCGACCCGGTGGCCACCCAGAAGTTTGTGGACAGCGAGTTCACCCCTCGTCGCCGCCTACCTGAAGGCGCAGGACGATTTTGTGCGCACGCTGGAGCAGCGCCGCGAGCAGGTCCGCACCGATGCGTTCAACCGCCGGGTGCAATACGCCATCATGGGTCTGGTAATGGCTGCCCTGCTGCTGGCGGTGGGGCTGGCCATGGCGTGGCAGCTGGTGCGCTCCATCACCCGGCCGCTCGACCAGGCCGTCAACGCCATTGACGCCATTGCCGCGGGCGACCTCACGCAAGAGCTGCAATCCACTCGCCAGGACGAGTTTGGCCATATGCTGCGCTCGTTGTCGGCCATGTCCACGCAGCTGCGGGGTGTGGTGACCGATGTGCGCTCGGGGGTGGACTCGGTGTCGTCGGCATCGGTGCAGATTGCCAACGGCAACCACGACCTGTCGGCGCGCACCGAGCAGACGGCCTCCAACCTCGAAGAAACCGCCGCCAGCATGGAGCAGCTGACGGCCACCGTCACCCAGTCGGCCGACACCGCCCGCCAGGCCAACCAGCTGGCGGGCACCGCCGCCCAAGCGGCCGCGCGCGGCGGCGAGGTGGTGGGCCAGGTGGTGGCCAGCATGCAGCAGATCACCGACAGCAGCCGCAAGATCAGCGACATCATCGGCGTGATCGACGGCATCGCCTTTCAGACCAACATCCTGGCGCTCAACGCCGCCGTGGAAGCCGCGCGCGCAGGCGAGCAGGGCCGGGGCTTTGCCGTGGTGGCCAGCGAGGTGCGCAGCCTGGCCGGGCGCAGCGCCGAGGCGGCCAAAGAGATCAAACAGCTCATCAGCACGTCGGTCGAGAACGTCGAAGCGGGCTCGGCCCAGGTGGCGCAGGCCGGTCAGAGCATGGAAGAAATTGTCTCCAGCGTGCGCCGCGTGAGCGACCTCATTGGCGAGATCACGGCCTCGTCCACCGAGCAGCGCGACGGCATTGCCCAGGTGAACCAGGCCGTCACGCACCTGGACCAGATGACGCAGCAGAACGCCGCGCTGGTGGAAGAAAGCACCGCAGCCGCCGCATCCATGCGCGACCAGGCCCAGCACCTGGCCAACGTGGTGTCGGTGTTCAACGTGGGCGCCGCGCTGACCCGCACGCCCGTGGCCCCACGCCCTGCTCCGGCAGTGGCCGCCCCACGTTCCGCACCGGCCCCGGTGCGGGTTGCATCCGCCCCGGCTGCAAAACCGGCCGCGCGGCTGGCGTCTGCAGCTCCCGCCGCGCCCAAGCCTTTGGCCACCAAGCCCCCAGCGCCCGCGCCCCGCGCTGCGACCACGGGCAACGATGACGACTGGGAGAGCTTCTGATTCCCTCTACAGGCTTCAGATGGCTTCAGATTGCTCATGTTTTGATAGCTGCTAGCGCTTGATGGGTAAGCGCTAGAGCCCGATTTGGTTTGTTTTATTGCGCAAGTCTGCTTCTGGCGCTTACTCGGCAAGCATTCCGACTCACCCATCAGTATTTTGATTTTTGCGTCAAAAATTGCTAGCATTGCAAAAATTTTGACGCAAATATCAATTGCAAACCCTCCAAGAACTCGGTGAGGCCGTCGCCACACGTCGCAAACTGCTGGGCCTCAAGCAGGGCGATGTTGCGGCCAAGGCGGGCGTCACGCCCGAATCCCTGTCGCGCTTTGAACGCGGCAGGTCCGCGGAGTTTGGCGCGCGCAAACTGCTGGCGGTGCTGGCTGTGCTGGAGGCCGAACTGGACATCGTGGCGCAAGGCCAGGCGGGCAATCTGGACGAGTTGCGCCGCGAGCGCGCACAGTCCACCTCGGGGCCCACGGTCGATGCGCCGGGCACTTCCAGTGAGGGCCGTCGCTGATGCAGTTGTCTGTGTACGTGCTGGGCCGCGAGGTCGCCACGCTGGAGCAATCCGGCGACTTCAAAAGCGTGCTCACCTACCACCCGCAGGTGGCGGCCGACGACTTTGTGTCGCTCACCATGCCCGTGCGCCTGGAAAGCTATGTGTGGGACGACCAGCTCCCGCCCGTGCTGCAGATGAACCTGCCCGAGGGCTATCTGCTTCAGGTGCTGCAAGAACAGTTTGGCCCGCACATCGGCGCCAGCCCCATTGCTCTGCTGTCCGTCATTGGCCGCAACATGGTGGGCCGCCTGCAGGTGGCAGCGCCGGGCGCGCAGCTCAGTGAACCGGCCCAGCCCATCGAAGTGGCCGCGCTGCTCAAGGGCGACAACTCCGAAGCCGCCTTTGCCGCCCTGGTGCGCCAGCACGCCACCAGCGGCGTCTCGGGCGTGGTACCCAAGTTTCTGGATGCGCAGGCCGACGCGGGCGCTGCACCGGCCGACCCCATGGAAGCCTTGGCACTGCACAAAAAAGCCAGCGTCATCACCCGCCGCCACATCATCAAAGGCTCCAGCGCCCAGTTGCCCTTTGTGGCCCTGAACGAACACCTGTGCATGCAGGTGGCCCGCCGTGTGATGCCCGCCGCCAAGACAGAGGTGTCTGACGATGGCCAGGCCTTGGTGGTGCACCGCTTTGACGTGGACGAACACGGCCAGCCGCTGTGGGGCATGGAAGACTTTTGCAGCCTGCTGGGCCTGCGCCCCGCCGCCAAATACGACACCACCTGGGAGCGCATCGCCAAAGCCGTGCGCGACCATGTGCCCGGCGCGCAGCGGCTGGACACCTTTCGCCAGTTGGCCACCACCCTGCTGCTGACCTACGCCCTGCGCAACGCCGACTGCCACGCCAAAAACCTGGCCCTGCTCTACACCAGCCGGGCCAACGCCCACTTGTCACCCGCCTACGACATGCTCACCACCAGCGTGTACCCAGGCTTTCAGCACAACCCGCCCGCTATCGACTTCATGGGCAAACGCACCTGGGCGCCCGGCAAAAACCTGCAAAAGTTCATCGCCGCCACCTTTGGCATCCAGCCCAAAGAGCAACAGCACATGGTGCAAGCCATCAGCGACGCCGTTGCCGACGTGGCGCCCCAAGTGCGCCAGGCCATGGCGCAGCACCCAGGGTTTGAAGACATCGGCAAACGCATGCTGATGGCCTGGGCCGAAGGCGTGCAGGGCCTGCGGGATGCGCGGGTGTATGCGGTGGGGGATTGGAACGCGGGGGAGGCGGTTGGAGGGTTCTCCACGCCGCCCAAGCTGGTGAGCCCACAAGAAAAGATCGGCCGCTCGCCCTTGTTGGGCAAGCGGTAACCTAGGCGTCCCGACCCCTTCAAGTCGCTCAAACAAATTTCAAATGACCCTCGTCAAATCAAAAAAACGCGTGGCCGACCACGGCGAAGTCTTCACGCCAGCGTGGATGGTAGAAGCCATGCTCGACCTGGTGAAAGAAGAGACCGAGCGCATTGACTCCCGCTTCCTGGAGCCCGCGTGCGGCAGTGGCAACTTCATCGTGCAAATACTCAAACGCAAGCTTGCGGCGGTAGAGGTCAAATTCGGCAAGTCTGATTTTGAGCGACAGCACTACGCACTGTTGGGGCTGATGTGCATCTACGGCATTGAGCTGCTGGCCGACAACATTGCCGAATGCCGCGCCAACGTGCTGGATGTATTTGCCGAATACCTCAACATTGATGAGACGGCAGGCCTGTACCGGGCCGCAACGCATGTACTGTCGGAAAACCTGGTGCACGGCGACGCGCTGACCATGCGCGGCATAGACGGTCAACCCATCCACTTTGCTGAATGGGGCTACCTGGGCAAAGGCAAGTTTCAGCGGCGTGACTTCCGGTTTGACGTGCTCACCGGTTCGTCGTCCTTCAGCGCAGAGGGCTCACTCTTTGCCGACCTGGGTAAGCATGAAATCTTTGCCCCCATCAAAACCCACCCGCCGATGACTGTGCGCGACCTGGCTGCTTTGGAAGGGGGATGAATATCATGAACGGACAAGTTTCCTTCACCCTGCGCGGGCGCAACCCCGATGTGCTGACCTGCATTGCCAACCTGTCGAACGACGAAGTGTTTACTCCGCCCGAACTGGCGGGCCGCATGTTGGACATGCTGGCGCAGGCGTGGGCCACAGACCACGGCGGTGCTGAT
>DAOPUP010000037.1:0-10244 GCA_035350655.1 Acidovorax sp.
ACCGGCCTGCGCGTGAAGAAGGAAACCATTGGCGAGATCACCGCCGCCGCGCAGGTGATGCGCGAGTTCTCCACCAAGGTGCACGTCCAAGACACGACGCACATGGTGGACATCGTGGGCACCGGCGGCGATGGCGCCAACACCTTCAACATCTCCACCTGCGCCACGTTTGTGATCGCGGCGGCGGGCGGCAAGGTCAGCAAGCATGGCGGGCGCAGCGTCTCCAGCAAGAGCGGCAGCGCCGATGCCATGGAGGCCCTGGGCATCCACATCAACCTCACGCCCGAAGCCATTGCACAGTGCATTGCCGAGGTGGGCATCGGCTTCATGTTCGCGCCCAACCACCACCCGGCCATGAAGAACGTGGCGCCGGTGCGCAAGGAGCTGGGTGTACGCACCATCTTCAACATCCTGGGGCCGCTGACCAACCCGGCCGGCGCACCCAATATCCTCATGGGCGTGTTCCATGAAGACCTGGTGGGCATCCAGGTGCGCGCCCTGCAGCGCCTCGGTGCGCAGCACGCCCTCGTCATCTATGGGCGCGACGGCCTGGACGAGATCAGCCTGGGTGCCTCCACCCTGGTGGGCGAGCTCAAGGACGGCGCCATCCGCGAATATGAAGTGCACCCCGAAGATTTCGGCCTGGCCATGACCGGCACCCGCCAGCTGCGCGTGGACAACCCCGAGCAGTCGCGTGCCGTCATGCTCGACGTGTTGGGCGGCAAGCCCGGTGCGGCCCGCGACGTGGTCTGCCTGAACGCAGGCGCCGCGCTGTATGCAGCCAACGTGGTCGACAGCATCGCTGCGGGCCTGTTGCGTGCGCAGCAGGCCATCGACAGCGGCGCCGCCCAGGCCAAGCTGGCCGAGCTGGTCACGCGCACCCACGCGCTCGCTGCTTGACCCTATGTGGCGCGACCCCGGCACCTGGATCGCATTGGGCGTCTCGGCGCTGTTTGTGATTGCGGGGCTGGTGATGCACCGCGTGTTCACCAAAATACTGAAACAGGGCTCTCCTGAGCCCGACGACAAGGCTGCAAACCATGAGTGACATCCTCAACAAGATCGTGGCCGTCAAGCGCGAAGAAGTCGCCGCTGCGCAAAAGCGCATGCCCCTGGCCGCCATGCGTGCCGACGCCGAGAGCCGCGTGCTCACTCGCGACTTTGAGGGCGCGCTGCGCGCCAAGATCGCCAAGGGCCAGGCGGCGGTGATTGCCGAGATCAAGAAGGCCAGCCCCAGCAAGGGCGTGATCCGTGCCGACTTCATTCCGGCCGACATTGCCCAAAGCTACGCCGATGGCGATGGCACCGTGAGCGCGGCCTGCCTGTCGGTGCTGACCGACAAGCAGTTTTTTCAGGGCAGCGTGGACTACCTCAAGCAGGCCCGCGCCAGCTGCCAGCTGCCGGTGCTGCGCAAGGACTTTCTGGTGGATGCCTACCAGGTCTACGAGGCACGCGCCATGGGCGCTGATGCGGTGTTGCTGATCGCCGCCTGCCTCGATGATGCGCAGATGGCCGACTTCGAAGCCATTGCCCGCAGCCTCGATATGGCCGTGCTGGTGGAAGTGCACGACCGCCCCGAGCTGGAGCGCGCCTTGAAGCTCCGGACCCCGCTGGTCGGCATCAACAACCGCAACCTGCGCAGCTTCGAGGTCACGCTGCAGACCACGCTGGGCATGATCAACGACGTGCCATCGGATCGCCTGCTGGTCACCGAGTCGGGCATCCTCACGCCTGCGGACGTGAAGATGATGCGCGACGCCGGCGTGCACGCCTTTCTCGTGGGCGAGGCGTTCATGCGCGCTCCGGATCCGGGCCTGGCGCTGGCGCAGCTGTTTGCCTGAGCAGGCCTGCTGCGCCGTGTTGGGTTTATTAAAATTGATAGCAAATAGTGCTTATTATCTAAGCGCTTGAGAGCATTTTGACCATCAACGACCTGTTTGCCGAACCGGCTACCCCTCCGACACAGTTGCAGAGCGCCGACCCGGCCACCTGGCCTGTGGCACCGGGCTGGCAGCCCTTGGTCGACGGTTTTTTTGCCGGAACCGCTGGTCGCAAGCTACAGGCTTTTTTGCAGGATCGGCTGGCTGCAGGCGCCACCATCTTCCCGCCCCGGCCCCTGCGGGCGCTGGAACTCACGGCACCCGAGGAGGTGCGCGTGGTGATCCTGGGGCAAGACCCCTACCACGGCCGCGGCCAGGCCGAGGGGCTGGCATTTTCGGTGGCTGCGGGTGTGCCGCTGCCGCCCTCGCTGCGCAACATCTTCAAGGAGTTGCAGCGCGACCTGGGCACACCACCGCCCGCGTTTCCGCAGCCCGGCGGCAGCCTCGTGCAATGGGCGCGCAGCGGCGTGCTGCTGCTCAACACCTGCCTCACGGTGGAAGAAGGCAAGCCCACCTGCCATGCGGGCAAGGGCTGGGAGGTGCTGACCGACGCCGTCATTCGCCAGGTGGCGCAAGGGCCGCGCCCGGTGGTGTTCATGCTGTGGGGCGCGCATGCGCAATCCAAGCGGGCGGTCATTCCCGGCGATCGTGGGCATCTGGTGCTCACGGCCAACCACCCGTCACCGCTGTCGGCGTTGCGTCCGCCCATGCCGTTCATCGGCTGCGGTCATTTCGGGCTGGCGCAGGCGTTTCGGCGAGAAAAGGGCACCAAAGAGCCTGCCGCAAGCTAGCCCGCAAGATTGGTCAGGTTGCGAGACCGCCACCCGCGGTGGCAGCGCTGTGGTGCCAGGGCCCAGGATCGTTGTTCAGGCGTCGGCTTTTTCAAAGCGATTGCGGCCATTCGCCTTGGCTTGGTAGAGCGTGGCATCGGCACGGGCCAACAACATGTCGACCGATGAGTCTTCTGCACGGATGGTGGCGATACCGATACTGGTCGTGCAATGGGGCAGTCCTCGCTTGTTCGGTGCCATGTTCAAGATGCGCTGGGCCACGACCGCAGCACCGTCCAGGCCGCTGTCGACCAGCATCACCACGAATTCTTCGCCGCCATAGCGCCCTAATTTGTCAAAACTGCGCAGTTGCGCCGATACACGCTGGACAAAATCGATCAGAACCTTGTCTCCGACCAGGTGTCCGTGGGTGTCATTGACCTTCTTGAAGTGGTCCAGGTCCAGCATCATGAGCGCCATGGGGTGGCCATTGCGGCTGCAACGGTTCATCTCCTGTTCGCAGTAGGCAATGAAGGCCCGGCGCGTCAGGATGCCGGTGAGGGTGTCGTGGTTGGCCAGGTGTTCGAATTCCCTTCGCATGCGTTCGTTGGTCATCAAAACGGTGCTCATCGTGACCAACAGGATGCCCAGGGCAAGGCAGGTGAGGTAGATGACCTGAGAGCTTGCGGGATCGAACACACCGCTGATGGGCCCGGTGAAGAAGACCGTGCCGACACGCAGCATGGTGATACCCGCGAGCCCCAGCAACACCATGGCCGTGAGTCGGATGAACACGTTCTCATGGCGGCGGGCCAACAGGAAAATGGCGTGCCGCAGAAGAATCCAGGCGAGCAGTGAGTTGGCCACCACCAGACGCAGAGCTGGACGGGCGGGTTCCTGCGCAGTCCAGATGATGAAAGGGGTGACGATGGCCAGTGCGAGCAACCAGGGGCGGTAGGAGGGCTGGCACTCAAAAAAGCGCTGGCTGCCGAAATACAGCAGCAATGAGCCGGACAAGACCATCACGTTACCGCCCGCCAGGGACACAAAATCCGGCAGCGTGCCAAAACTTCCAAACATCAGCGTGGCCAGGAAGAACAACAGTGGGCTGACGGCCCATTCCCGGATGCCGTGGATGGAGGGGGGGTAATTGCGCCGCAGCAACAACAGCACGATTCCCAAGGGCAGGCTGAAAAAACTGGCCAGGAGGATGATTGAACGGGGATCGAGGTTCAGCATAGCCAATAAGGTTGCAATGAAAAGCGCAAACGAAATGTCATGGGTCAGCAGGCGCAACCACCTGCATTCTTGATTTTTTATTGACGATCGTCCGTGTCGTAGTTGCTACCGGATGTTTTTTATCAATTTGATCAAATTATAGATGCACTTGGTGGCTGAGCGCCAAAGAGGGCGCACTCAGGAGGCCTCATGGGTCGGATGCACTCTGTTGGCGCTTGTATGGGGGTTGTCGGTGGGGTGTGGGCTGGCCGGATGGGGCGCCGGCCGAGGGGTGAGGATCAGGGGCCCAACCTGGGCCCCATTCAGCTGCCGCTGGTGCCATGCCAGTGCAACCGGCCAGGTTGCGGCATCGGCGGCATGCCCCGCAAACGACAGGGTGCGGCACTATGTGCCGGGAGTGCTCAATGTTTAGTGCTCAGTGCTCAGTGCTCAGTGCTGCAGGGGGGGCTGGGCACCCGTGCGCTCCAGCAGCATCGCATCCCCATAGCTGAAAAACCGGTAGCCCTGTGCGATTGCATGGCGGTACAGCCCCATCACATGGGCATAGCCCGCAAACGCGCTCACCAGCATCATCAGCGTGCTTTTGGGCAGGTGAAAGTTGGTGACCAGCAAGTCCACCACCTGGAACGCGAAGCCCGGCGTGATGAAGATGGCGGTGTCGCCGCTGGCCTGGCCCGAGCGGGCCCAGGATTCGAGCGTGCGCACCGTGGTCGTGCCCACGGCCACCACGCGGCCACCGCGCTGGCGGCAGCGCTCCAGCGCGGCCAGCGTGGCCAGCGGCACTTCGTACCACTCGCTGTGCATCTGGTGTTCGGCCAGGTTCTCGGTTTTGATGGGCTGGAAGGTGCCCGCACCCACATGCAAGGTGACGCTGGCACGCTCGATGCCGCGCGCGGCCAGGTCGGCCAGCACGCCCTCGTCAAAATGCAGCGCGGCGGTGGGCGCGGCCACGGCGCCGGGGTTGCGGGCAAACACGGTCTGGTAGCGCTGGCTGTCTTCGGCTTCGTCGGGGTCGTGGTCGCTGTTCTGCTGGCGTTCGATGTAGGGCGGCAGCGGCAGGTGGCCATGGCGCTCCATCAGCTCCCAGGGCGATTCGCCTGCGGGGCCGTGCAGCGCAAAGCGAAACAGCGGGCCGTCCTCAGTGGGCCAGCGGCCCAGCAGCAGGGCATCAAAGCCACCCGCCCGGCGGCCACCGGCCATGTGCACGGTGCTGCCGGGCAGGGGCTTTTTGCTGACCTTCATGTGGGCCACGACTTCGTTGCCCATGCCACCTGCGTCATTGCCAGCCTCGGCGGGCAGCACGCGCTCGATCAGTAATTCCAGCTTGCCGCCGCTGGCCTTCTCGCCAAAGATGCGCGCCTTGACCACGCGCGTGTCGTTGAACACCAGCAGGTCGCCCGCGCGCAGCAGCGTCGGCAGGTCGCGAAAGATGCGGTCCACGGGCTGCATGGCGCGGCCGTCGAGCAGGCGCGAGGCGCTGCGCTCGGAGGCGGGGTGCTGGGCGATGCGTTCGGGGGGCAGCGAAAAATCGAAGTCGCTGAGCGTGAAGGTGCGGGCGCCGCCGCCGGTGTGATCGGTCATGGAGCTTGAGGACCGGACAGGTCCGTGCCAAGAAAAAAAGGAAGAAGGGGAAGGAAAACAGAGGGCCTGATTTTCCCATGCCTGCGTCAGCGTGGAGTCGGGCAGCAGCCGGTGCGGGCGGGCGCGAGGGCGCCGAAGTCTGTCATGCCCGCCATGGCGCTCAGGCCTGCCACGCCTGAACGATGACTTCGGGTTGCAGGCGGTGCATGTCGGCGGCCTGGGCCAGCGCCGTGCCGGGCGACAGCAGCGCGGCCGCGCCGGCCGCCACGCCCCAGCGCAGCGCCTGCGGCGGCGCGTCGCCACGGTCCAGCGCCCAGACCAGCGCGGCCAGAAAGCAGTCGCCTGCTCCCGTGGTGCCGGTGGCGGCGGGCACATTCAGCGCGGGGGCCTGCCAGACGCCTTCGCGCGTGGCCAGCACCGCGCCCTGTTCGCCCACGGACAGCGCCACGATCTCTGTTTGGCCTGCATGCACCAGCGCCTGCGCGGCTGTGCACCAGTCGGCGGCGCTGGTCAGGGGCTGCTGCAGCAGCTCGCGCAATTCGCGCAGGCTGGGCTTGACCATGGTGATGCCGGCCTGGAGCGCAGCGGCCAGCGGCGGGCCGGAGCTGTCCACCACCAGGCGCGTGCCGTGCGCGCGCGCACCGGGCGCAAGCCGGGCATAAAAATCATGCGGTACGCCGGGCGGCAGGCTGCCGCTGGCAATCAGCCAGCGCGGCGCGGTGGCGGCAGTGAGCAGGGCGTTGAGGGCGTCCAGGCAGGCCTGCCATTCCGATGCCTGTACCGTGGGGCCGGGCAGCACGAAGCGATATTCCTGGCCGGTGGTGGTCTCGACCACCGAAAAGTTTTCTCTGGTGTCGCCGGCAATCGGCTGGATCGCGGTGGCTACCCCTTCATCGGTGAGCAGCTGGCGTACCTGCACACCCGCTGCGCCGCCCGCCAGGGCCCAGGCCTGCACATCGCTGCCCAGCCGGTGCAGCACCCGCGCCACGTTGATGCCGCCGCCGCCCGCAAAGCGTTGCGCCGGGCTGCAGCGCAGCTTGTGCGTGGGGGTTACGCGCTCGGTGGTGGTGGCCAGGTCGAGGGCAGGGTTGAGGGTGAGGGTGATCAGGGGGGGCACGGCAATGGCAAAGCGGCAGAGACGGTGTGGTTTTACCAGACCGTTTCGGCAAGGTCCGACCACAAGGTGTTCAGGTCGGGAAAATTCCACCGGCCGGGGTCTTCGCGCGCCACGATTTTCTCGCTGCTGTCCGGCGCCGCCAGGTTTACGAGTTCGGGCGCAATGCGCAGGGCGGATTTGGTCGAAAAGAACACTTTGACGATCGGTGCGGTGAGTGCCGCAGGAGCCTGCTCGACAACCACGCCCAGGCGGCCCGAGGTCAGTCGCACCAGAGAGCCCACGGGGTAGATACCGATGCTTTTGACGAAAGCGTGGAACAGCCGCGCATCGAAATGGTCGCTGGTCCATTCGGCCATGTGGCGCAGCGACTCGGAAGGGTCCCAGCCGCGCTTGTAGGCCCGGTCGGAGGTGATGGCGTCATAGACATCGCAGATCGCGGTCATGCGGGCAATGGTGCTGATGGCGTCACCCTGCAGCCGGTCGGGGTAGCCAGAGCCATCGATTTTCTCGTGGTGGTGCAGGCAGGCGTCGAGCACTGCTGCGGGCAGGTTGCCGCCCTCCTTGAGCATCTGGTAGCCCGCCACGGGGTGGTTGCGCACCACGGTGAATTCCCGGTCGGTGAGCTTTCCGGGCTTGTTGAGCACGGCATTGGGAATCGCGATCTTGCCCAGGTCGTGCAGCAGGCCTGCCACGCCGGCGAGCCGGGTCTGCTCCTCGTCGAGCTTGAGCTGCCGTGCCAGCGCCACCATCAGGGCGCATACCGCCACCGAATGCATGTAGGTGTAGTCGTCGGCCGTCTTGAGGCGGGCCAGGCTGATCAGCGCGCCAGGGTTGCGCGTGATGGAGTCGGAGATCTCCTGCACCAGGCTTTTGGCGCTGTCGGCGTCCACCGCGCGGCCCATGCGCGCTTCGCTGAACATCGACACCACGGCTTCCTTGGCCCGGGAGCAGATGGACACAGCCGCTTTCAGTTCACTGGCCATGTCGGTAGCGGCGCGGTCGCGCAAGGCCGGCGCGGGCATGCTGGTCGGCAGCGGCGGCAGCTCTTCGAGCTGGCTGAAGCTGGTGTCAATCTGGGCATCGGCCTCCTGGCGCGACACCGAGCTGGTGCCCGGGGCCACGTCCAGTCCCCTGTCGGTATCAATCCAGCATTCGTGGATGGAGGTTGCCCGGATGCGGGCCAGATCCTTGGGGTCCTTCAGCAGGAACTTTTCGCGCCAAAACGGGTGCTCCATCCACGAGCCGCAGAGTTCGTGCAGGTACATACCCAGGGCGAGGTGTTCGATATGAATGCGCTTGAGCATGGCGGAGAGCCTGGGACTTGAAACAAATTTGTTACATATTTTATATGAAGTGACCGTGACACATTTTGTGTTACAGCTGGCCGCATTGCCCGGGTGCGCCGATGGGGCGGGCCGCCAGCGCGGCGCACCGGGTGCGGCTGCGGCCCGAGACGCGCTGGCCCAGGGGCGCCTGAACCATAATCGAGCCACCTGCGGGCAACCGCTGCGGGGCCGCCCCACGGTTCCATGGCCTACCGCGCCCGGCGCGATCACCCCCCTCTCCACGCCACAAGGAATCTGCCCATGCCGCTCGTCGTTTTCAACCAGAAAGGGGGAGTCGGAAAATCCACCATCACCTGCAATCTGGCTGCCATCAGTGCCAGCCAGGGCCTGCGCACTCTGGTGATTGATCTGGACCCGCAGGGCAACTCGAGCGCTTACCTGCTGGGCTCCGCGCCCGCCCCGGAGCAGCCCAGCGTGGCCAGTTTCTTTGATGAAACGCTGAGCTTTCGCATGCGCCCGGCAGCGCTGTCGGAGTTCATCGTGCCTACGCCGTTCGAGTGCCTGCACCTCATGGCGTCGAGCACCCGGCTCGATGAGCTGCAGGGAAAACTGGAGTCGCGCCACAAGATCTACAAACTGCGCGAGGCGCTGGCGCAACTGGGCCAGGACTACGAGCGCATCTACATCGACACCCCGCCGGCGCTTAACTTCTACACGCGCTCGGCGCTCATGGGTGCCAAGGGCTGCCTGATACCGTTCGACTGCGACGACTTCTCGCGCCAGGCGCTCTACACCCTGCTGGCCAACGTGCAAGAGATCCGCGCCGACCACAACCCCGATCTTGCGATCAAGGGCATCGTCGTCAACCAGTTCCAGCCGCGCGCCAAACTGCCCGCGCGCCTGGTGCAGGAACTGGTGGACGAAGGCCTGCCCGTGCTGCAACCCTACCTGCCCCAGTCCATCAAGGTGCGCGAGTCGCACCAGCTGGCCCGGCCCATGATCTACCTCGACCCCCGGCACAAGCTCACGCAGGCGTTGGTGGCGCTGCACGATGGCCTGGCTTGAAGCCAGCGGCCGGCATACTGGGTAAAAATGCAGGCATGCCTTCGCAGCCTGCCGCCGCTGTTGCCGCCCCTTCCCGTCCTGCCGCCCAGGCCCTGACGGCGCCCCAAAAGGCGCTGCTCAAGCTCGGCCTGGCGCGCCCCATCGACCTGGCCCTGCACCTGCCGCTGCGCTACGAGGACGAAACCCGCATCACGCTACTGAAAAATGCGCGCGAGGGCGAGACCGTGCAGATCGAGGCCACGGTGACGGCCTGCGACATCCAGCAGCGCCCGCGCCGCCAGCTGGTGGTGGTGGTCGACGACGGCAGCGCCACCTGCGAGCTGCGCTTTTTCAGTTTTTATCCCTCGCATCTCAAGACCCTGGCTGTGGGCGCGCGCCTGCGCATCCGGGGCGAGGTCAAGGGGGGGTTCTGGGGGCGGCAGATGCTGCACCCGGCGTTCCGTGCTGCGGGCGGCGAGTTGCCGGCCGCCCTGACGCCGGTCTACCCCACCACCGCCGGGTTGCCCCAGCCCTATTTGCGCCGCGCCGTGGTGGGCGCGCTGGGCCGGGTGGATCTGTCGGACACCCTGCCGCCCGGCGCCGCCCCGTCCAGCGCCAGGTATTGCAGTCAAAATGGCCTGCAGCCCTCGTTCAGCCTGCACCAGGCGCTCACTTTTTTGCATCACCCTACGCCCGATGTGGCGCTGGCCACGCTGGAGGATCACAGCCACCCCGCCTGGCAGCGCCTGAAGGCCGAGGAGCTGCTGGCGCAACAGCTGTCGCAGCAGCAGTCGCGGCGCGAGCGCGACCGGCTGCGCGCACCGGTGCTGTGTCCCACCCGGGCCGCTGATGGCGCGCTGCCCCTGCATGAGCAGCTCATGGCCGTGCTGCCGTTCGACCTGACGGCGGCCCAGCGCCGCGTGGGCGAAGAAATCGCGGCCGACCTGGCCCGCCCCGTGCCCATGCACCGCCTGCTGCAGGGCGATGTGGGTTCGGGCAAAACCGTGGTGTCTGCCCTGGCGGCCTGCCTGGCCATGGACGCAGGCTGGCAGTGCGCGCTGATGGCGCCCACCGAAATCCTGGCCGAGCAGCACTTTGCCAAGATGATCGGCTGGCTCGAACCCCTGCTGGCCGCACGCGGCCGCCGTGTGGCCTGGCTGGTGGGCGGGCAAAAAAAGAAAGAACGCACCGCCATGCTGGCGCTGGTGGCGAGCGGCGAAGCCGCCCTGGTGGTGGGCACCCACGCCGTCATCCAGGAGCAGGTGCAGTTCAAGAACCTGGCGCTGGCCATCATCGACGAGCAGCACCGCTTTGGCGTGGCGCAGCG
>DAOPUP010000037.1:10344-11983 GCA_035350655.1 Acidovorax sp.
ATGGAGCCGCACATGCTGATGATGAGCGCCACCCCGATCCCGCGCACGCTGGCCATGAGCTACTACGCCGACCTCGATGTGTCGGTGATCGACGAGCTGCCGCCGGGCCGCACGCCCATCGTCACCAAGCTCATTGCCGACAGCCGCAAGGACGAGGTCATCGCGCGCATCGGCGCCCAGGTGGCGGCAGGGCGGCAGGTGTACTGGGTGTGTCCGCTGATTGAAGAGAGCGAGGCGCTGGACCTCTCCAACGCCACCGCCACGCACGCCGACCTGAGCGAGGCCCTGCCTGGCGTGATGGTGGGCCTGCTGCATTCGCGCATGCCCACGGCCGAGAAGAAGGCGGTGATGGCGCTCTTCACCAGCGGCCAGATGGGCGTGCTGGTCAGCACCACCGTCATCGAGGTGGGGGTGGATGTGCCCAATGCCTCGCTCATGGTCATCGAGCATGCCGAGCGGTTTGGCCTGTCGCAGTTGCACCAGCTGCGTGGCCGGGTAGGGCGGGGCGCGGCGGCCTCGGCCTGCGTGCTGCTGTATGCCACCAACGACAGCGGCCGGGTCGGCGAAACCGCCAAGGAGCGCCTCAAGGCCATGGCCGAGACCAACGACGGCTTCGAGATCGCGCGGCGCGACCTGGAAATCCGCGGCCCCGGCGAGTTCCTGGGCGCGCGCCAGTCGGGCGATGCGCTGCTGCGGTTTGCCGACCTGGCCACCGACACCCACCTGCTCGAATGGGCGCGCGAGCTTGCGCCACAGATGCTCGACCGCTACCCTGCGTTGGCCGCAAAGCATGTGGCGCGCTGGTTGGGTGGAAAATCCGACTACCTCAAAGCATGAGACGCTGCGATCAATACTGACGTGGCCCGCAGGAACACACCATGACCCTCACCGAACTCAAGTACATCGTCGCCGTGGCGCGGGAGAAGCACTTCGGTCATGCGGCCGATGCCTGCTATGTCTCGCAGCCCACGCTGTCGGTGGCCATCAAGAAGCTCGAAGAAGAGCTGGACGTGAAGCTGTTCGAGCGCAGCGCGGGCGAGGTGACGGTGACGCCGCTGGGCGAGGACATCGTGCGCCAGGCGCAAAGTGTGCTCGAGCAGGCGGCCGCCATCAAGGAGATCGCCAAGCGCGGCAAGGACCCGCTGGCCGGGCCGCTCACGCTGGGGGTCATCTACACCATCGGCCCCTACCTGCTGCCCGATCTGGTGCGCCACGCGATCAAGCGCACGCCGCAGATGCCGCTGATGCTGCAGGAGAACTTCACCGTCAAGCTGCTGGAGATGCTGCGCACCGGCGAGATCGACTGCGCCATCCTGGCCGAGCCTTTCCCCGATACGGGCCTGGCCGTGGCGCCGCTGTATGACGAGCCCTTTATGGCGGCCGTGCCCAGCACGCACCCGCTGGCCGCCAAGAAGTCCGTCACCGCCGCAGAGCTCAAGAACGAGACCATGCTGCTGCTGGGGGCGGGCCACTGCTTTCGCGACCATGTGCTCGAGGTCTGCCCCGAGTTCGCGCGTTTTGCGAGCAATGCCGAGGGCATCCGCAAGTCGTTCGAGGGCTCGTCGCTGGAGACCATCAAGCACATGGTGGCCGCCGGCATGGGCGTGACGCTGGTGCCGCGCCTGTCGGTGCCGCGCGA
>DAOPUP010000038.1:0-11973 GCA_035350655.1 Acidovorax sp.
TCATCACCATTGGCGACCGCACCGTGGGCGGCATGAGCCACCGCGACCAGATGGTCGGCCCGTGGCAGGTGCCCGTGGCCGATTGCGCTGTCACGCTGGCCGATTACAAGGGTTTCGCCGGCGAGGCCATGAGCATGGGCGAACGCACCCCGCTCGCGGCCATCAACGCTCCGGCATCGGGCCGCATGGCGGTGGCGGAGGCCATTACCAACCTTCTGGCCGCGCCCATCGAGCTGCCGCGTGTGAAGCTCAGCGCCAACTGGATGGCCGCCTGCGGCGAGCCCGGTGAGGATGCCGACCTGTACGCCACCGTGAAGGCCGTGGGCATGGAGCTGTGCCCCGCGCTGGGCATTTCGATCCCTGTCGGCAAGGACAGCCTGTCGATGCGCACGCAATGGAGCGAAGGCAGCGACAAGAAAAAGGTCACCTCGCCCGTGAGCCTGATCGTGAGCGCCTTTGCCTCTCTGGCCGATGTGCGCGGCACGCTCACGCCCCAGCTCAACGCCACCGAAGACGACACCACGCTGGTGCTGGTGGACCTGGGCAAGGGCCAGAGCCGCATGGGCGGCAGCATCCTGGGCCAGACGCTGGAGCAAAGCGGCGATGTGGCACCCGACCTGGACGACCCCCAGGATCTGGTGGGTCTGGTCAACGCCGTGAACGCGCTGCGCGCCAAGGGCCAGATCCTGGCCTACCACGACCGCAGCGACGGTGGCCTGCTGGCCGCCGTGGCCGAAATGGCCTTTGCCGGCCATGTGGGCGTGGCCCTGAACGTGGACATGCTCGTGACCGAGGGCGACGGCATCAGCGACAGCCGCATGGAAACCGGCGACGCCAAGAACTGGGCGCAGCAGGTCAGTGCGCGCCGCGAAGAGCTCACGCTCAAGGCCCTGTTCAATGAAGAGCTCGGCGTGGTGCTGCAGGTGCGCACGGCAGAGCGCAACGAGGTCATGCAGACCCTGCGTGAGTACGGCCTGTCGAAGTTCAGCCATTTCATCGGCAAGACGCGCCCCGTGTCATCCAGCATCGATGCCGGCAAGGGCCAGCTGCAGGTCTGGCGCGATGCCAAGGCCGTTTTCAGCGCACCGCTGGCCGACCTGCACCAGGTGTGGGATGCCGTGAGCTGGAAGATCTGCCAGCAGCGCGACAACCCCGCCAATGCCGATGCCGAGCACGCCGCTGCAGGCGAGCCCACCGACCCCGGCATGCAGGTGCACCTCACGTTCGAGGCGACCGACAACGTGGCCGCGCCGTTCCTGAACCTCTCGCGCCCCAAGGTCGCCATTCTGCGCGAGCAGGGCGTGAACTCGCATGTGGAAATGGCCTACGCCTTCACCGAGGCCGGTTTCGAGGCGTTTGACGTGCACATGACCGACCTGCAGACCGGCCGCGCCAAGCTGGAAGACTTCCAGGGCGTGGTGGCCTGTGGTGGCTTCAGCTACGGCGACACGCTGGGCGCGGGCATTGGCTGGGCGCGCAGCATTACCTTCAACCCGGTGCTGGCCGCGCAGTTCCAGGGCTTTTTTGGCCGTACCGACACGTTCGGCCTCGGTGTGTGCAACGGCTGCCAGATGTTTGCCGAGCTGGCCGACATCATCCCTGGCGCACAGGACTGGCCGCGCTTCACCACCAACCAGAGCGAGCGCTTCGAGGCCCGCCTGTCGCTGGTGGAAGTGCTTGAATCCCCCAGCCTGTTCCTGCAAGGCATGGCCGGCAGCCGCCTGCCGATTGCGGTGGCGCATGGCGAGGGTTATGCCAACTTCAAATACCGTGGCAACGCGTCGCAAGCCATTGCGGCCATGCGGTTTGTGGACAACCATGGTGCGGCCACCGAGCAGTACCCCTTCAACCCGAACGGCAGCGCGGACGGCCTCACTGCGGTGACCACGGCCGATGGGCGCTTCACGGCCATGATGCCGCACCCCGAGCGCGTGTTCCGCAACGTGCAGATGAGCTGGACCAGCGGCGACCTGGGCGCACTGAGCCCCTGGATGCGCATTTGGCGCAACGCCCGCAAGTGGGTCGGGTGATGGTTTCCTGACCGGCCGGTCTGCGCGGCCAGTGCACTGCGAAAAGGCTGGGCCCCTGTGGCCCGGCCTTTTCGCCTGTGGGGCGCGTCAGCCCTGTCGGTTCCGTCATTGCAGCGATCCCTTGCGCTGCGCGCCACCCGCAGCCCCTCCAACCGGCGCGGCCCAAGCCAGTGCCACCGTGGAGCTGGCTTTGCCAAGCCACGGGTGGCGCCCCCTTGGGGGAAGATGCGAAGCGGCACAGGGGGATTTCAAGGCTTCCGCTGGTACACCAGCAGCCGCCCCTTGTAGGCTGGCAGATCGCCGCGCACCGGGTGGTCCAGCCGTTCCTCGGTCACTTCGAAGCCGTGAGCTGCCATCTGCTTGTGGAATGCCGAGCGGTTGCCGCGGTTGGGGTCCACGATCCAGATCTGTGCATCCGCACCTGCATGGCGGTCGATGAAGCGCGCCAGGGTGGCGCGCGCATCGCGCTCGTACAGCACATCGCTGCCCATGATCAGATCAAACTGCCCCTGCACGGCGCTGACCAAAGGCGGCGAGTCGTCTTCTGCGGCAGCAGGCATACCCCATTGTCCGGTGCGGTATTTCATCGGGGGCAGGGCGTTGAGCCGCAGGTTCTCCAGCAAGAAGGGATTGGCCAGCGGGTGGCAGTCGCTGGCCGTGACATCGATGCCGCGCCGGTGGCACACCAGGCTGGCCAGCCCCAGGCCGCAGCCGATTTCCAGCACCCGCTCGTTCGAGCGCAAGGGGCGCAGGGCCATGCGCGCCGCCAGTTGGGCGCCCGAGGGCCACAACAGACCGAACAAAGGCCAGGCTGCAGACGAGATGCCCAGGCGCTCTGCCACGCCCAGAGGGTCCGAAAATTGCTGGTGATCGCGCAGCGAGCGGATCAGCAGGTTGTCCACGCCCGCAATCGGGACGCTTTCCTGTTTGGTGAGATAGCCTGGCATGGCGGGGCGCGAAGCCCATGTCAGGGGACCCCGAAGTGGTGGGATAGCCTTCGAGTATGTGCCCTCAGGTGTTTGCGTGTTCGCCCAAGGGGGTTCTGGCACCTGACGGGACATCGGGCGGCAGGCTGCCTGGGCAGGCATGGTGCGTTGCTATAGTGCAGGCCACGCGGCGGTTCTGACCGCCGCCTTTCACCTGCGATCGACCGTTCTCCCCCCGTTTCACCAAGGAATTTTCATGGCCGCTGGCAGCCTTCTCGCATTGTTGGACGACATTGCGACCGTGCTCGACGACGTCGCCCTCATGACCAAGGTGGCTGCCAAGAAGAGCGCGGCCATGGCCGATGACGTGTCGGTCATGACCAAGACGGCGGCGCAAAAGACGGCGGGCGTGCTGGGGGACGATCTGGCGCTCAATGCCCAGCAGGTTACGGGCGTGCGTGCCGAGCGTGAGATTCCGGTGGTCTGGGCTGTGGCCAAGGGCTCGCTGGTGAACAAGGCCATTTTGGTGCCGGCGGCGCTGCTCATCAGCGCCTTCGTGCCCTGGGCGGTGACGCCGCTGCTCATGATGGGCGGCACCTTTCTGTGCTTCGAGGGGTTCGAGAAGCTGGCGCACCGGTTTTTGCATGCGCCCCACCAGGACGAGGCCGCGCACGCAAGCCATGCCCAGGCCAACGCCAACCCGGCTGTGGATCTGGTGGCTTTCGAAAAGGACAAGATCAAAGGGGCCATTCGCACCGATTTCATTTTGTCGGCGGAAATCATTGCCATCACCCTGGGCACGGTGGCCGGTGCGCCCTTTGTGCAGCAGGTGGCGGTGCTCGCCGGCATTGCGCTGGTCATGACGCTGGGGGTGTATGGCTTTGTGGCCGGCATCGTCAAGCTCGACGACCTGGGGCTGTGGCTCAGCCAGAAGCCCGGCGCTGCGGCCCGTGCGCTGGGCGCGGGCATTGTGCGCGCCGCGCCCTGGCTGATGAAGGCCCTTTCGGTGGCGGGCACGGCGGCCATGTTTCTGGTGGGTGGCGGCATTTTGGTGCATGGCGTGCCCGCGCTGCACCATGCCGTGCAGGGCATGGGGGCGGTGGCAGCCCTCTGGCCTGTGGGTGCCTTATGGGCGGTGCTGGTGCCTAACCTGCTCAACGCCGGGATCGGTATCGTGGCGGGCGGTGTGGTGCTGGCGGGGCTGGGCTTGTTGACCCGGCTGCGCAAGGGGGCCAAGGCGCATTGAGGCATGGGTTGCGGCGGGGCAACAGCCCTCGCTGGTAAGCACTCAGAGTTTGATCTGAGGCAAGGTTGACCCCTTCGTTAGAAGGCTTAATTGCGTCACGGGGGTCGTCCCCGTTCAACCGCATTAGGTTCTTTATGAAAAAAAATCTGCTGGCTGTCGCCGTTCTGTGCGCATTGACTTCTGGCGCTGCCTTTGCGCAGCAAGCCGAGAGCCCTTGGCTGGTGCGTGTGCGCGCAGTGCATCTGGACAGCGCCAACAAAGACAGCACGGGGCTGGGTCTGGCGGTCAACAACAAGACGATTCCTGAAGTTGACATCACCTATTTCTTCAACAAGAACATTGCTGCCGAGCTGGTGCTCACCGTGCCGCAAAAGCACACCCTGAGTGCGGGTGCCACCAATATAGGCACCCTCAAGCACCTGCCGCCTTCGCTGCTGCTGCAGTACCACTTTGATGCCCCTGGCTTCAAGCCCTATGTGGGCGCCGGTATCAACTACACGCGTTTTTCCAGCGTGAACCTGCCTGCTGGCGTGGACATCGACCGCAACAGCTGGGGCGGTGCCCTGCAGGTGGGTGTGGACGTTCCGCTGTCCAAGAACCTGTCGCTCAATCTGGACGTCAAGAAGGTCTACATCAAGACCGATGTGTTCGCTGGCGGCGCGAAGGCAGGCACCTTCAAGGTCGATCCCGTGCTGGTGGGCGTGGGTCTGGGCTGGCGCTTCTGATGCCAGGGTGCTGCGCGAGCGGCACCTTGTCAACAAACTCCAAGGTAGACAGGGCTGGCGCTTGCGCCGGCCCTTTTTTATGGTCCATCGTGGGCCCCAGGGCATGGCCCGGTCGCCAAGCTCCACCCGCGTGGCCGTAGCGGGTGCGGGAATAAATGCTATTGAATAAATAGCTGTAAGCGCTTATTTTTTCTGGGCTGCAGCCTTGTGCAATGCACCAGCGCTTCGTGTTCATCGGGTTTCAATAGGTTGACCAATAGCCGCGCTGGTGGTGGTTCGAGGCCCTCTGCCGGCGGCCCGAGCACTGTCCCCCACGCACTGAACATGCCCGGCTGCTGGCGCATGGGCGCCAGAAACGCGGGGCGGTGGCGCCGGCCTGGGTTCACTGGGGCGCGCTGCCTTCGGGCGGCTTGCGCGTGCGGCGTGGCCGGGCAGGGGGCTTGGGGGGCTGATCCGGGCCCGCTTCGGCGGCCGGCACTGCGCTGGTGGACGCTTGCGGCACCACCTGCCCCTCGGCGGCTGCGGGTGGTGTGGCCGCGTCCGCTGCGGGCAACGCCGGCTTGCGGCTGCGGCCACGGGCGCGCGCTGGGGCCGGGGCAGGTTCGGGCTCGGCAAGGGGCGCGGGCTCTGCCACTTCGGCGGGCGGCAGCGCGGCCGGCGGTGGCTGCCGGAAATAGCTGCCCATCGGCCTTTCCTGCGGCGCATCGACCGGTTCGTGAAAGGCCGGGGGGGTGTCGTTGCCGCGATGGCGCTCGCTGGCCGGCAGGTCGTCGTCCGGGCGCGCGTCGGCACTGGCCTCGAGCGCTGGCGGCAGCTCGCGCGGGACTGATTCGGCTGCATGCCGGGACCGGCCGCCGCGCCCGCGCTGGCGCGGCCCCTGGCTGTCCGCGCCGGGCTCTTTCAGAGGGGGCGGTGCGTCCTGGCGGAAGTAGCTGCTGACGGGCCGCTCGGCCGCCGCATCGGGCCGCACCGGTGCGCTGCCCGCGTTGCCATGGCTGCGAAACACGTAGGCGCCTGATTTTTCGTCGCGGCCAAACTCCAGCAGGCCCCGTTGCTGGGCTTCTTCCAGCAGGTTGCCGAAGGCCCGGAAGCCGTAATAGGTCTCGCTGAAATCGGGCTTGCGGCGCTTGATGGCCTCCTTGAGTACGGACGCCCAGATCTTGCCGCTGTCGCCGCGCTCTGCGACCAGCGCATCGAAGGTTTCCACGGCCAGCTCGATGCCCTGGGTGCGGCGCGATTCCTGCGCCTCCTTGCGGTGCCGTTCTTCCTCGGGCGAGCGCCGGGCCTGGGGCGTGGCATCGGCGGGCTGGCGGCGGGCCTGCGCACGCTGGCTCTCGCGCACCAGGTCATCGTAAAAAATGAACTCGTCGCAATTGGCAATCAGCAGATCCGAGGTGGACTGCTTGACGCCCACGCCAATGACCTGCTTGGCGTTTTCGCGCAGCTTGGAAACCAGCGGCGAAAAGTCCGAGTCGCCGCTGATGATCACGAAGGTGTTGACATGCGACTTGGTGTAGCACAGGTCCAGCGCATCCACCACGAGGCGGATGTCGGCCGAGTTCTTGCCCGACTGGCGCACGTGGGGGATTTCGATCAGCTCGAAGTTCGCTTCATGCATCGCGGCCTTGAAGCCCTTGTAGCGCTCCCAGTCGCAATAGGCCTTCTTGACCACGATGGAGCCCTTGAGCAGCAGGCGCTCCAGCACCGGCTTGATGTCGAACTTGTCGTATTTGGCGTCGCGCACTCCGAGCGCGACATTCTCGAAGTCGCAGAACAGTGCCATGCTGATGTTGTCGGTGGGGGAGGCCATGGTGTTTCCGGTAACGTAGTCTGGCCGGATCATCACACGGAAACTGCGGCAGGCCGTGAATGCCTTCATTCCATCTTTTGCGTGGCAGCGCGCTCTGGCCGGCCCTGGATGGGCCGGTGCATACTCGCTGTCCCTTGCTCCCACCGATCACGACATGCCCGATACCCCGTCCATCCCCCCGACTTCTCCCACCCCCGCACGCCGCGCAGTCAGCGCCTGGTGGCGCGCACTGGCCATTTTTCTGCTGCTGGCCCTGTTCATCGCCTGGGCCGCCAGCGCGAGCATGGTCGAGCAGCTCAAGGCGCAGATAACGCACCTGCAGGCCAAGGTGACCGGTGTGGTCCAGGTGCAGTACCTGTCGGTGCTGCTGGACAGGCAGCAGCAGCCCGCTCTGCTGGTCACGGCCGACGTGCAGGGCACCGTGCTGCAGCTGCAGCGGCTGAACGAAGTGCGCGAAGGACGAGAGGACAGCATGCAGTTGTGGGCGCTGCAGGCTGACAAGCCACCGCGCTCGCTGGGCGTGATCACCAGCGCCTTCAAAACCCTGCAATTGCCTGCTTCCAGCGCGGCGTTGGCGGGCGTGCAGGCGCTGGCGATCAGTGTCGAAGACAAAGGCGGCGCGGCCGAGGGACGCGGGCCCCGCCTGCCGTACCTGTTCCAGGGCGGTCTGGTCCAGAAGGCCCTCTGATGGTGATCCCCTGGCGAGCGGGCTGCCACGCCTGAGGCCCCACGCCGCCTCGGGGTGCCTGCGCACCCTTCAGCGCGCCGAGTGTCTGGGGTGCCTGGTGCGGCCTGCGGCGTTGACCATCCGCGCGATGGTGGCCGCCATCGCTGCGGTGTGCGCCTTGCCACCCATCCAGCAGCCCAGGCATCCACGCATCCGGATGGCGCTCCGACGCAATCCTCGAAAGGTCTTGAACAAATTCCGAGGTCGTGAGGGTGTTTTCAGGGCGTGGGGTCGTCCATGGCGCTGCCGCCGGTCTTGCGCTGGCGCCGCCAGGCTTTTTCCAGTTCGACCGCGCCATACACCACCAGCGCTGCGGCCAGGCAGATGCCCAGTTCGTCCAGGCTCAGCGGCTCGGTCTTGAAGATGGGGTTGAGAAACGGCACATAGATGGTGGCCATCTGCAGCGCAAAGGTCAGCAGCACGGCGCCCAGCAGGGGGCGGTTGCTGGCCAGGCCCAGGCGCCACAGCGGTTCGTTTTCGGAGCGGATGGCCATGACATGGGCCATCTGCGCGAGGGTGAGTACGGTGAACACCATCGTCTGCCAGTGCGCATGGCCGGTGTGCAAGGCCCAGGCCTGCACGGCCAGGCACAGTCCGGCAATCAGCAGGCCCATGCCCAGAATGTGCTGCCACATGCCCTGGGCAAACAGGCTCTCGCCCGGCGGGCGGGGCGGGCGCTGCATGATGCCGCGCTCGGCCGGTTCGGCCGCCAGGGCCAGGCCGGGCAGGCCGTCGGTCACCAGGTTGACCCACAGGATGTGGATGGGCAGCAGCGGAATCGGCAGCAGCAGCAGCGGGGCGAGAAAGATGGTCCAGATCTCGCCCGAGTTGCCGGTCATGGCGTAGCGCACGAACTTGCGGATGTTGTCGTAGATGCGCCGGCCTTCCTTGACGGCCGCGACGATGGTGGCGAAGTTGTCGTCCAGCAGCACCAGGCTGCTGGCTTCGCGCGCCACGTCGGTGCCGCCCTTGCCCATCGATACCCCGATGTCGGCGCGCTTCAAGGCCGGCGCGTCGTTCACGCCATCGCCCGTCATGGCCACGAAATGGCCCTGCGCTTGCAGCGCCTCGACGATGCGGATCTTTTGCGCCGGGTCCACGCGGGCATACACATGCACCTGTTCCACGCGTGCGCGCAGTGCGGCGTCGTCGAGCTGGGCCAGGTCGGCGCCGGTGAGCACGGGGGCGTCGGCATGGGCCACGATGCCCAGGCGGTGCGCGATGGCACGCGCCGTGGCGGGGTGGTCGCCCGTGATCATCACGGGGGTGATGCCGGCGCTGATGCAGTCGCGCACGGCGGCCTGGGCTTCGGGGCGCGGCGGGTCGATAAGGGCGATCAGGCCCAGCAGCTCCAGCTGGCTTTCCACCGCATCGAGGGCATTGGTGTCGGGCAGGCGCGCGTGGTCTCGCCTTGCCAGGGCCAGCACGCGCAGGCCCTGCGCGGCGAGCTGGCTGGCGCAGGCCACCACGGCGGCGTTGTCCAGCGGCTCGCGGCCTTCGGCGGTCCACTGCGCGGTGCAGCGCGGCAGCACCGATTCGGGTGCGCCCTTGGTGTAGGCCACGAAGCCGCTGGTGCCGCCGATGCCACTGCTGGCGCGGTGGAAGGTGGTCATACGCTTGCGGTCGGAGTCGAAGGGCTGCTCCTGCACGCGCGGGGTGGCGGCGTCGAGCTGGGCCTTGTCTAGCCCGCCGGCATGGGCGGCCAGCACCAGGGCGGTTTCGGTGGGGTCGCCCTGCCAGTCAAACCGGCCGGTGACAGGGCCGGTGGCCACGGGGGGGCCATCGTCATCGCTGCGCGCGTGGCGTGCCGCATCGTTGCACAGCGCAGCGGCGCGCAGGGCTTCTGCGTGCACGGGGCCGGGCAAGGGGTCGCCAGGTGCCCAGCGCTGGCCCTGGGCCAGCAGCAGTTCGGCGTGCATGTGGTTCTGGGTGAGGGTGCCGGTCTTGTCCGAGCAGATGGTGGTGACCGAGCCCAGTGTTTCCACCGAAGGCAGCCGGCGCACCAGTGCCTTGACCGCCACCATGCGGCGCGCGCCCAGCGCCAGCAGCACCGTGACCACGGCGGGCAGCGCTTCGGGGATGGCCGCCACGGCCAGGCTGATGGCCGTGAGGGCCATCAGCAGCGGCGATTCCCCGCGCAACACGCCCACCGCAAAGATCACGATGCAGATGGCGATGACCCCCAGGGCAAGGCGCTTGCCGAAAGCGGCCAGGCGCAGCTGCAGCGGGGTGCTGCGGTCCTCGCCGCCCAGCAGGCGGGCCACCTTGCCCAGCTCGGTGTGCATGCCGGTGGCGACCACCAGGCCGCGTGCGCGCCCGTGGGTGGCCGTGGTGCCCTTGAAGGCCATGTTGACGCGGTCGCCCAGGGCGCTGGTGTCCTGCGCCGCCAGGGTGTCGGTCTGTTTGGCCACGGTGACCGATTCGCCCGTGAGGGCCGATTCGTCCACCTGCAGCTGCGCGATCTCGATCAGGCGCAGGTCGGCCGGAATCTGGTTGCCCGCCTCCAGCAGCACGATGTCGCCGGGCACCAGCACGCTGGCGGGCACCAGCTGCACTTCGCCGCCGCGCAGCACGGTGGCATGGGCCGCCGAGAGCTGGCGCAGTGCGGCCATGGCCTGGTCGGCCCGCCAGGCCTGCACGAAGCCGATGATGGCGTTGAGCACCACGATGACCAGGATGACCAGCGTGTCGGTGACGTCCCCGATCACGCCCGAGATCACGGCCGCGGCCAGCAGCACCAGCACCATGAAGTCCTTGAACTGGTCGACCAGCAGCGCCAGGGGGCCGCGCCGTGCATGGTCCTGCAGCTCGTTGGCGCCATGCTGCAGCGCACGCTGCGTGGCCTCGTCACCGTGCAGGCCGGTGGAGGGGTTGACCTGGTAGGCCTTGGCGAGCTCCTGGGCGTCACGCAGGTGGGCGTCCGATGGGGCGGCAGGTTGGGGTTCAGGTGCCGGGGAGCGGGGATCGGTCGTCATGCAGTGGGTTCGTGGGGGCGCTGAACGATGCCCTGGGTGGGCTTACGTGGGAAAGTGCTTACAGCAGGGCCTCACCATAGCCCAGACGCATGTCATGTTTTGCGGCGACGCCGTTGCAGGGCGCCGCTTGCGGCGGTATTTGCTGCAAAAACTATAGCTGTATGCCTAATTGGAAAAAGGACTGCGACCCTGTTTTATGCAAAGTCGTTGCCCGCATGCGCACGGCATGCCCGAGCGGGGCCAGCGTGCGGCAGGGGGCCTCAGGAGGCCTTGTGGGGCCGCGTCTTGTAGAAGGCCACGGGTGCTTCGGGTGTTTGCTGCAGCACGCCGCGCTTGATCTTGCCCACCACATGCATCTCGCAGGGTTTGCAGTCAAAGCGCAAAGTCAGCTTTTCCTTGCCATTGATGAGTTGCAGGGGCTCGGCCCGGATGGTGCCCTGCACGCCCGTGACGCCCTTGGCCTGTTTGGGGCACAGGCTCATCGAAAAACGCACGCAGTGCTTGGTGATCATGAGGCTGACTTCGCCTTCTTCTTCATGCGCCTCGTAGGCCGCCGCGATCACCTTCACCCCATGGCGCACATAAAAGTCGTGTGCCTTGTGGTTGAACACGTTGCCCAGAAAGCTCAGCGTGTCTTCGGGGTAGGGCGCGGGGGGCTCGACAGGGGTGGCGCGCTGCAGGCGCACAAAGCCGGCGGCGCGCTGGGCCTCCAGGTCTGCCAGGGCATCGCGGCGCAGCGCGTTGAGCACCGAGGCGGGCACAAACCAGGGCTCGGACAGCTGCAGGGCGATGTCATGCAGCGCAAAAATGCTGGCGCCGAAGCGGCCCAGCTGCTCGCGCAGGCTGGCTTCGGCTTTGGCGGCATCGGTGGCGCGCTGGTGGGCGTGCTGCACCCGGGCGCTGCCGGTGTGGCCGTCTTCATCGGTGAGGGTGAGCACCAGGCCGCCGGGGGCTTCGGCCAGATGGGCCCACAGGCCGATGCGCCGGTCGCTGGACTTTTTCTCGAGCGTGCGCACCCAGTCCATGTCGCGGTTGCGGTTGATCTCGGTGCCCTTGCGCAGGTCCTTGAAGCCCTCCATGGGGTCTTTGGGGAACACGCGCCACTGGGTGGCGCTGCGCGGCGAGGCCGGCTCGGCCCGGTTGATGGCCATGCCCACCAGCTCCTTGTGCAGGTCGTAGTAGCACAGGCCGTCGCCGTTGTGCAGCAGGGTGGCCGGGTCGCTCACTTCGAGCTCGACAAAATCGGGGCCGAGCTTGGTGACCCAGCCGATGGCCTGGCCTGGGTTCTTGGGGCTGTCAAAGGCGCCGATGTCGTCCTTGCGTCCGGTCACGAAGTAGTCGGTGAACTCGCGGTTGAAATTCTGCAGCGGGTCGGGCGTGAAAGTGAAGTGCGTGCGCCCGCTGGACGATCGCGCCAGCGGGTGGCCCGAGGCTTCGCGCTCTTCCAGGATCTCGTCGAGTAGCGTGCGGTAATGGGCCGTGATGTTCTTCACATAGCCCATGTCCTTGTAGCGCCCCTCGATCTTGAAGCTGC